>JBFHIO010000001.1:0-20175 GCA_041596435.1 Desulforhopalus sp.
ATGCCTTCTGCCAAAAAACTGTAAACTCTGTGAGAGTCATTATCAGGTAAAGAAAATGTAAAGTTATATTTATTATCAGCTTAAGCCATTAACGACAAAGACTTTTCGCCACATTCCCCATGCATTTAATGCACATTTCCTTATGACTGTTTTTCCCGGAAAAAGACGGTACCAGCTACTCCCGTTGTTCTTCCTGCTGGCCCTGGAAGAACAATGAGTATTAACTTGAAAACTCAAGTTCTGGTCAATTTGATAAAAAGAGTGACGAAAGAGGTCGAAGGATGGGTTTTGCTGTACGGGATAATCTACCCTGTTTTATGGTGTGCCAGACAGCAGAGCGGGAGACAGCCTGCCTTCAGGATCAAAAGCTCCTCAAGAGAAATCATTCAGATACTGGCTTGCCACCGGATCAAGAAAACGTACCACCTCCACCCGATTACGCCCCCTGTTCTTCGCCGCATAAAGAGCCTTGTCAGCACAGGCGATGATTTCATCAAGGGTTTCCCCGGGCCAGCTCAATGTAGCACCGAAACTGGCCGTCACCTGACCGGCTGGTTCAAAAGGAATCGCAGCAATGCCAAGACGGAATTTTTCTGCAAGGAAAAGAACTCCATCCTCTGTTGCGTCCGGACAGATAACGAGAAACTCCTCACCACCCCAGCGCCCGACAATATCAGTTTTTCTCGCGTTGGTGACAAGCTGCCCTGCGACCCCCTGCAGCACCTGATCTCCCACCTGATGCCCCCAGGTGTCATTCACCTTCTTGAAATGGTCAAGATCAAGCATAATGACCCCAAAGCTGTTCAAACTTCTTTGACAGCGACGGATTTCCTCTGCCAGCACCTGAGAGAGTTTGTAGCGGTTGAAGATTTTGGTAAGGCTGTCTGTCGTCGCAAGGCTCTCAAGATGTTCCGCTTTCTCTTCCTCAAGTCGATGTTGCCGTTCTGCCGCCACCAGTTCAGTACTGCGCTGATCAAGCTGAGAGACCATCTCGTTGAAATTTTTGTTCAGGGTGTCAATCTCAATGATCCCGGATGCCGTTAGCGGTTTCCACTCAACACTGCTGTATTCCCGTTGTGCAACAATATCCGAAGAACGTTGCGACAGCCGGATAATAGGGTCAGTCAATTGAGATGCAACCGCTCCTGCATGACCTCGCATATAGCGATAAAGGAGGACATCAAGAATTAAAATAATCAGCAGAGCTAGAAACCCCGCCTGCGCGGCCTGCCCCCGCAGATTTCCCTCTCCTTTGAGCAGGGATCTTTTGTCAACAAGGGCAATAAGTCTCCAACCCGTCTCCTCTATTTTCTCCTGATTAACAATATACTGGACGCCGTCCATTGTAATGGTTTGCAGCGGGATATCACTTTTAAAGAAACGAACCAGTTCGCGGGTCTTCTCTCTATCAGGGATCTTCAGCAGGCTGTAGGACTCTGGTTGCTCCACAGCAGATGTAATCGGTTTGTCATAGCCATGCTTTGTGATCTCTTCAAGCCCCAGAAGTTCTCCCATATCATCGGACATGGCGATGATATCGCCTCTCTGCGTCACAAGACAACCTTGCGCCCCCCAGAAACTTTTGAGGTTAAGCACCTTGCGCGCAAACACGTCGACCTTCACATCAAAGCCAGTGACACCCTCAAGACGATCCTTGTAGTAAACCGGCACAAGGTTGGAGAGAATCCATCCCTGCCCCGCAGGATCAAGATAAGGCAGAGTCCACACCGGCCCCCGCCCGGGATTGTGCTCCGCATCGGCCAGCGTATAGAAATTAAAATTGCGTATATCATTTTGCAGCTCAAGCTGCCTCGGCGCATCCTCCATAAACGGATAGAGACGATTCATGTTGTCGCGAGTATTAATGTAAGCCTGGGTAACAACAGGGTTGAGATTGACAATATGTTTCAGCAGAGGATCGAGCACTTCACTATTCGTTGCAAGTCTCCTTGCACGTTCGCCAATAGGAGTCGCTGCAGAAAAACAAACGCTGGAGCCGCCATTATCATCCACTTTATAAAAAGATCCTTTTGGGTGGAAACCAAATTGTGGCGGGTTCGTCAGAACAGGATCACAGCCGTCATAGAATTCGGCGAAGAAGCGCTCGTGCTGAGATTGTGCATATTGTGCAACCCGGGAGATTTCGCCAAGTTGAGTGTTGATTACCTCAGCTTCGCGCAGAAGAATTTCCGGCAGATCACGGTTTACCTCATGTATCAGCAGGGTGCTGTTTTCCCGTACAATCCAGGCGCTGATGACAAAATAGAGGGCAAGAAGAATCACCTCCAGTAAAATCACTGGAAACATGCCACCCCGTAAAACATTATTCTGGATAAGAGATCGCAGACTTGTTGTTTTCTTTTCTTCCATCGTTCAGTCAACATCTCCATAAGAACAAAATAGTAGTATTATCTAATTTTACCTAATACATACTACTATATGAGGGTCTAAATTGAAAAACATTTTTTTTCCTTAATCACGTTGAATATAGAGTTCATGGGCGAAACACGCATAATGCAATTGAAATATTTAATGTTTTGTGCATATAAGTTCTAAAGGGATTGCGAGAACCGCCTCTTCCAAGGCGTAATTTGCAGAATAAGTGCATCTGTTTGCCAGAGAAAATTTTAGAACCAGCGGAATCTCATCCTGCCGGTCATTTCATTTGCTCCTCATTATCCACCTGCACACAGTTTCGCGGAAAAAACATGAACAGGGTATCATTTTTGATCCCCAGAGAATCAACTGAGAGACCTCCGCTGCTCTCTGTCAGAGTCCCATTTCTCTTTTAATTATTTATAATATCGTCATTTTTTTGCGTATTCGAGGTCACGCGCAATGCGTGAAAAAGCAGGTGTATTCCACCAGAGGAATGAGGAGAGCCTCCAGAACATGGACGAAAATCTTTTCCAGCCTCCCAATCCGTCTGCCTTGTCAAATCACGACAGGAAGGGGGAGATTTTTTCTCGCCTTCGCGTCTCTTTCTTCATATAGTTATAGATTGTTGCGTGACAGATTTGTTTTCTCCACGACCTGCACATGAGAACCGTCGCAAAGATTGTGGAGACATAATTCTGCTGACGACGGACTCTTTTTCATACTTTTTATTCAAGGCTCCCTTATATTGTACAAATTCAAAAAAACTTCTTCGACAGTTCTCATATATCTGCCTTTTTTCCCGTTTAAATTTCTTTTCACTTTCAATAATTTCGAGTGTTACAATCGTTTTTCTCACATAATTATTGGAGGAGGATGACCAGCGTTTCAGAAAATATCGAAAAAAGTGGGAATCAGCCGAGAATATTTGTATGGTTTTGTGTTTTCTTAAAAGGGATATATTGGATGTCCCGATTTAAACTTCATATTTTATGAGGAACAGAGAATGAACAAAAAGACAGCAGCATTAGCAGGCATCGTAATTATAGCAGCAGCCGCCTGGTTTGGTGGCAAGGCGTGGCTTAACTCAAAAGCCGCAGAAGAAGTAGACTCTGCCATCGTCAACATAAAAGAGCAGACAGGTGTGACGACAACCTACAAATCTGTAGAGGTCACCCCCTTCTCCAACGGCGGTACACTCTTTGATATAACCTTCACCAATCCAAAAAATCAGACCACTACTGTTGAGAAGGCAATCCTCAGCGATTTTGACAGCGAGAATGAAATCCCCGCTCATGCCACCCTGAAACTCATCGGCATTAAAACAAGCGAGGACAATGCAGAGGTAACCGAGAAATTAAAAGAACTCGGTTATGAAAAATTACCGTCGGCAGATGTAACCGGGTCATACACCTACGACCGCGAGAAAATGGATCTTGATGTTAAAGAACTCGGTGGGGAGATGAAAGGAATCGGCAGTTATGTCCTCAAGGCACAGCTTGGCAATCTTGTACTGGACAAAGAGAACATGAATTCCCGGGCCTTCCTCCTTGGCAGTATGGCAATCACTGTGAAGCAGGCGTCCTACACTTTTGTTGATGATGGGGTAATGCCGCGAATCTTCGCTGCCGAGGCCCAAAAAAAGGGCATTTCCGTTGAGGAGCTGAAAAAACAACTCACCGAAGCCACTGCACAGAATATGGCCATGCTGGGTAATTCACCCCAGGTCAAGGAGATTACCGTTGCCCTGCAGGCTTTCATAAATAATCCGCAGCGCATCACTCTTCTTGTCAGCCCGGAGCAGCCGGTTTCCGTTGGTCAGCTCATGCAACTCGGCAACAATCCTGCAGAAATGCTCAGCACCCTGGGAATTCAAGTAAAACCTTGAACATTGCGCCTCAAGCGAGTAATAAATATTCCCTTCAGGTAACAGGTACCGTTCAGACAGCAAAATTTCTGTTCGGTACCTGACTTTTTATCGCAGCTATCCTGCGACCGCCGGAAAAGAGTTGTTCCCCGGTGAAACGCTGTACCCCCGAACAAGGCGACACTGATTAGAGACCATGCAGCATAAAATATTATTTACACGGATCGGAACAGCCCTCTTTTTCTTGTTGATCCTCACAGCGCTCCTCAGTCTACTGCTCCCTTCTCCAAATGGCACTGCACCTCCTTTCAGAATTTTTGTCACCTTCATCTGCCTGGTCACAGCACTTTTCCTTTTTTTTCTGCGACGCGGGAGTCATGCCGGACCTGTTCCCCAATCACCTCCAGAAGATTCAGTTCAGGTCGAAAAACTCACTGAACAAATTATTCGTACGGAAAAAATGGCCTCCATCGGCAGACTCTCCGCCAGCATCGTCCACGAAATCAATACTCCTCTCGGGATTATCCTCGGTTACAGCCAGCTTCTGAGTGAAGATACTCCGGATGATTCTCCTCAAAAAGAGAGCCTTAAAATTATCGAGAAGCAGACCCGTAACTGTCAGCATATCGTTGCGGATCTTCTCAAATTTTCCCGTCGCCCCGCCAGCAGGGTTGAAGATATGGACATCAGCGAAGCCGCCATGGAAGTTCTGGCAGTAATGGAGCATGACCTCTCGATCAGCGGCATTGAGCTGAAAAGACACTTCACCATCGGCCTCCCGAAAGTACATATCAATACAGAACAAATTCAGCAGGTGATCATTAATCTGGTCAATAATGCCGCCCATGCCATGGACAGGGGTGGCGTGCTTCATGTCCGCAGCTCTCTTAACGACAAAGGTGTCCGTCTCTCAATAGAGGATGACGGTCCCGGAGTGCCTCCTGATTTGCAGGAAAAGATTTTCGAACCGTTCTTCACTACCCGCGACAAGGGAAAAGGAACCGGGCTCGGGCTCTCCGTCAGCCGGGAAATTATCGAAAAAAACGGTGGTCAGCTGACACTCGAAAGCCCATTTAAAGACGGACGTGGAACAGCTTTCCACATCTGGCTGCCAGGAATTCCACGAGAGAAGAAAAATGTCTGAGATTCTGGTTCTTGACGATATTGAAGATGCTGCCGTACTCATCCAGCGAATTCTCACCCGCAGGGGCCACAATGTAAGCTGCTTCTGCGATGAAGATAAAGCGATTGCATATGCCGCCGAAAAAAATGTCGATCTGGCCGTTCTCGACATCAAATTGAAGAAGATGGATGGCATGCAGGTATTACGGGAATTGAAAAAGCTGCAGCCGGAGATGAAGGCAATCATGCTCACCGGCTATCCCACCATTGAGTCTGCGCGCGAAGCACTTGAGTTCGGCGCGGCAGAATATTGCGTGAAACCAATAGACAAAAAAGAGCTGGAGGAGAAAGTTGCTTCAGTTCTTACCTGCTGAAGAGCTGAAACCTCGCCAGTAATAATGATGGAAAGATAATGATGGAAAGGAAAAAATTGATGAAAAAGATTTCATACTCAATATGCGGTATGTGTACCGTCCGCTGCCCGATCAGGGTGGAGAGTGACGGCGAAAAAGTAACATGGATGGAAGGGAACCCCACCCTGCTTGGTGGTGCTCTCTGTGCCCGGGGACTTGCAGGTGTCGCACTCCGCGAGGATGATCAACGTCCACAAACGCCCCTCATTCGTGTCGGTGCCCGGGGTCAGGGCCAATGGCGCGAAGCGAGCTGGGAAGAAGCTCTGAAGTATGTAGCCGACAAACTTGATGTAATCCGTCGGGACTATGGTCCAGAAGCAGTCACTCTCTCCAGCCGTGGGGGTCCGTGGCAGGCGCTCTACAAGAGCTTTATCCATGCCTTTGGCTCCCCCAATTATACCAATCATGATGCTGTCTGCGGTCGCAACACACACCACGCCAGCCTCTCCCTGAATGGCGCAGGACGAACAGATTTTGTCTACGATATTGAAAACGCAAAGCATCTGGTTCTTTTCGGCCGGGACATGTTCTCAGCACTGCGCATCGCGGAAAATATTAAAACCATAGACATGCTCGAAAAAGGTGGTCGCCTCACCTATATTGATGTCCGGCAGACCAGAACCGGAATCAAAGCCACCCGCTTTTTTCAGGTCCGCCCCGGTACCGACTACGCTCTCGCTCTCGGCATCATTCACGGAGTCATCAAGAAGGGGTATTACGACCATGAATTCATTGAAAAATATACCAGTGGATTCGATGAGCTTTCTGCCTTTATTGAGCAATACACTCCGGCCTGGACGGCAAAAGCCTGTGACGTGAAGGAAAAAGATATTAATGCCTTCATCGAAGAAATCGGCGAAGACCGCCCGAACGTTATTTTCCACCCGGGCTGGAACCTTGCCCGCTACAGTGATTCCTTCTACGCCAGCAGGGCCCTGCACATCCTCAATGTGCTCATGGGCAATATGGAGAAGAAAGGGGGCCTTCTCTTTTCTAAAGGTGCCGGAGACTGCGGAGTCAAAGGAATTCGCAGTATTGACATCTCCAAGCCCGATATCAAACGGGCCGACGGAGTCGGCTGGAAATATCCGCAATTTGATAAAGGGCCAGGCATTCTTCATCTTCTTTATGATGCTGTTCGCAGCGGGGAACCCTACCCGGTAAAAGGCTGGATAGCCATGCGTCACGACCCGCTCTCCTGCATGCCGGATCCCGAAGCGCAAAAGCGCCTTCTTGATAAACTTGACCTGCTGGTTTCCATTGATACCAACTACAGTGAGTTCGGCTGGTACAGTGACGTTATTCTGCCGGAATCCACCTATCTTGAGCGCGACAACTTCATTGTTCAGCAGAAAGGACTCAAGCCGCGCCTTGCCCGCAGAGAACAGGTTCTGCCACCGAAATACGACACCCGTGCCAGCTGGGAGATTTTTCGAGATCTCGCCCGCCTCCTCGACATGAAAGACTTCATCCCCTTCGATACCATTGAGGAATTCTGGCAGTGGCAGATTGAACCTACGGGCCACACCCTTGATGAGTTTGACGAAAAGGGCTTCATTGATCTGGTTGATGAACCGGTCATCTTCGACCCTGAAAAACTGGATGGAAAGTTCACAACCCCGTCCGGTAAAATAGAGTTCGTCAGTAAAAAGCTCACCGACTGCAATCTCCCCTCGCTCAAGCCCTACGAAGCTCCAGATTCTCCCGCTGCGGGGACCTTCAGGCTGATATACGGCAAGACCCCGTTACACACCCAGGGGCACACAATCAACAACCCGCTGCTCATTGAGCAGATGCCTGTCAACTGTCTGTGGATTAATACCAAAGTGGCACGGAAACTCAACATCAGCGAAGGAGATATTGTCGACGTATTCTCCGCTGATGAGAATTACAATGCCAGTCTGCCGGCCCGTGTTACTGATTTTATCCACCCCGAAGCAGTCTATATGACCCACGGCTTTGGCAAGGACATTCCGCGACAGAAACGCAGTCTTCATTCTGGTGCTTCCGATCAAAAGCTGATGAGCAATGGTCTTACCCGCTGGGACAAAGCCGGCGGTTGCCTCTCTCTCTGTGAAAACTTTATTCGGATTGAGAAAAGCATGCGTAACAATATTAAAAAAATTGCCATCTGAGCGGCTGCATGCCGAGATAATGATATGAACAAATACAGTCTTCACCTTAATAGCACCCGCTGCATTGCCTGCCATGGCTGCGAGGTACATTGCAAAATCAATAAAGAACTGCCTCCGGGCATACTTCTCTGTGCATTGAACACCACCCCGATGTTCATGTGCGGTGGTATACCTAAATCAAATTTCACCTTTGATACCTGCCGTCACTGCGAAGAACCGCTCTGCGTTGATGTCTGTCCCACCGGGGCAATGATCAAGCGCGGGGATGGTATTGTTTACATTGACAGCGACACGTGCATTGGCTGCATGGCCTGCACCCGTGCCTGCCCCTGGGATATTCCCATCAAGAATCCGGAGAGCCGCAAAGCAGTGAAATGCGATCTTTGTTACGATCGGATCGACGCGGGACTGAAACCAGCCTGTGTCAGCACGTGTACCACCCATGCATTGAATCTGGTACGCCTTGAAGCAGAGTAACAGCCAGACCATGAATATCAGCCGGCAGCAGGGTTATCTCGAAGCCTTTCAGGAAGTTACCCGCCTTATCTCCAGCGTCCACGAACCTCAGGAGGTAATGGATCTTGTGGTAGAGCGCCTTCCCCGGCTTATGAAGGTGGACGGTGCAACCATCCGCCTGAGAGATTCCCTCACCGGTCGTTTTGAACTGAAGGCCTCTTATGGTCTGTCGCAGAGGTATCTCACCCGCCCGGTGATTGACACAAAAGCGGTTATGGACGCTCTGCAGGCCGGGAAACCAACGGCAATGAATCTGATTGCCGGAGATGAAGATCACCGTGCCCAGCAAATCGAAGGATTGAAGGGGGCGATGTCGCTGCCCATCCTGCACAAGGGCGAGGTCATAGGCATCCTCCGACTGCTCAGCCGGCATCATCAGGATTTCACTGACTCCGAGCTGGGTTTTGCCATGTCACTGGCCGAACAAATCGGACTGGCCATTGTCTCAGCCCGCATGTTCCGTCAAATCCAGCGTCACGACCGCTTCCTGCAGACAGTGCTGGATTCACTCTGGATGCAGGTCCTCGTAGTAGAACGCAGCGGGAAAGTAGTTCTGGTGAACAAGAATTTTCTTGAGGCGAGGAATATCTCGGAAAAAGAGTCAGTTGGACAGCCGTATCATCAGATCACACCATGGTCCGAAGGAGACGGAGACAACAATCTCATGCTCCTCACCTTCTCCCGCAGGGAACCTGTCAGCCTTCTCGAATCCCTCGGCGAAGGAGAGAAAACCCGCTGGTTCCAGCGTGATCTTACCCCCCTCATTGACAGTGAGGGAGAGGTTGAATTTGTTATTGAAACGGTGCGGGACATCACCGATCAACGCCATCTTGAAAAGGAAGAACTGCGCCGGATGAAACTGGAGGGTATTGTGCAGATGGCGGGCACTGCAGCCCATGAGCTCAACAGCCCTCTTTTCGCGGCTCTCGGCACAGCAGAGCTTCTCCATGAAGACCTTGTGGAAAAAGAACGGGAGCCGCAGATTATTGCCGATCTTGAGATGATCATCCGCAACATGCGTGACATCGGAGCCCTCACCCGCAAGATGACCAAAGTCACCGGCTATGAGGAACGGGAATATGTGGGCGGAACTCATATTGTGAAACTGCACTCGGAGGAGGAATGAAGGCGGCACTTTACGTTTTTGCCACAGGAATGACCGGCATAGTACTGCTGCTCGGTTTTTTTTCCACATTTACCGCTGCGTCAGGACTGCCAGCGCTGCTGCCGCTCTTTACCGGCTTCAACGGAGCTGTGGGAGGATGGAACCTTGTAACCCGAAGTAAAGCCGGGCCAGCCAGGCGACCATCACGCTGGCTGACACTGCTGCTCGCCACCCTCTTTACTCTCGGCGGTGGACTCACCCTGCGCCTTTTCAACAAACGGATCTTCGCTCCGGAATGGCGTGAGATGCTGACGGGTTCTCTTGTGCTGAGTCTTCTTGCTGCCCTGGCAGGCTTTGCCTGTGGATACTGGGTGGCACGGCGCAGTGCCGAGCTGAATAATCGTGAAAAAGGACAGGATCAGTAAAAAGATTCTGAAGAGGTATTTGCCCAGTTCAAAAATTGAAATTTTCTGAACTGTTACATATAATACACCGGCCCCGGAAAAAGCCTTCCCGGGCTTGATGACTGGCGGAACAATTATTCCGCCTCCACACTTCACCTCCATATGGAGAAAAGAGAGGAAAAGATATGAAGCTTCGCATTCTCGCAGCAACTCTCATTCTGCTTTTTGCAGGCAGCGGAGCCGCTGCAGCAGCAACAAAAATCACAACCCTCGGCAAAGCAGGTGATACCGTAAACTTTGAGGGCCAGATCGCCCCGGGCAGTGACCTTTACATTACCATTGCCCAGCAGACTGAGTTTAAGCCCTCTGATTCAACCCTGCCCCATGAAAAGAGTAAATTTGCCTCCCTGGTACAAAAAGAAGGGTTCACCGAAGAAACTCAGATTCCGCCCCTCTTTTACGTCATCACCAACAAACCTGAGGTTTTTGGAGAAAAAGAGGATATTCGCTATGGCGGCCCCTCTTTCATTTTCCCCAGTGGAGACGGGCTCTACTCCACCACCATGTTCTCGCTGAAAAAGGACTTTAATGCTATTGCACCGGAGGCCAGAGAAGCCCTCGGTCCGATCCAGACAGCTGATGAATGGAATATGATGCGCTGGGCTCACGAGAGCGGCTACGGTATCGACACCATTGTTAAAGAAAGCAATCGGGTCGGCGCGGTGGTCATCTTCTCCCGTTCTGTGATCAGCAACGAAACCTCCGGTAACTACTGGGACAAGGATACCGTTGTCAATCTCGATAAAACTACCGGGAAATACACCGCAACCTTCAAAAGCTACCGTGACACCCCGCCGGACACCGTCTTTGATGTCTATGTCAACGGAACAAAAGAAGGTAACTTTTCTATCGCTAAAAACGGATTCTGGCTGGCTAAAGGATTCCGCTACATGAACCCGCTGTGGATCGTCCTTGGTGCAATTGCCGTCGGGACCTACTTCTCCATGATCGGAGCAGCAGGTGGCCTGCTGATGTCTGCCTTCCAGATTCTTGCCGTACAGACCGCAGGACCGGTGGGTGTTAACGCAGCAAACGTCCTCAAGCCTTCCAACATGGCTCTCACCCTTTTCTCCCCCCTCGGCTCCTTCTACCGTTTTGCCGTAGTTGAAAAGCGTGTCGCCTGGCCTGTAGGGCTCTCCTTCGGTGTCGGAATTTTCATCGGCTCCATCTGGCTCGGAAAGTATGTTTCTGCTCTGCTGCCGATGAAACAGTATAAAGAATGGCTCGGTGTCCTCGTTCTGCTGATGGGTATCAAAACCCTGATGGAGATGACCCCGAAAGCAATGAATAAGCGGAAAAACATCAAGGCGATGACGCAGAAATTCAACGCCGCCGTCAAGGAAGCCAAAGAGAGCGGATCGGCCATGAGCATGGGTTCCATTGAACCTGTCAAGACCGGCCTCACTGACTACCGCTTTAAATTCTGGGGTGAAGAATTCAAGATCAACCCGCTGCTTTTCGCCATCGTCGGTGTTATCATCGGGATCGTCAGTCGTGCCTTTGGGGTTGGTGGCGGTTTCATGCTTGTTCCCGCCATGACCACTCTCGGAGCCCTGCCGATGTACGTTGCGGTACCAATCTCCCTGATCGGAACCTGCTTTTCTTCCATTGGTTCCTTCGTCGGTTATGTCATGATCGGCTACTGGCCGGACTGGGTTATCGCCTGTTCAATTATTGTCGGTGGTTTCGCCGGCGGGATGCTCGGCAGCCGTGCACAAAAACTCTTCAGCGAAATACAGCTCAAGATTGTACTTGCCTTCACTCTCTTCTTCCTCTTCTTCCGTTTCTTCAAGATTGAAGTGTGGATCTGATCCACAACGAAGCAGGAATTCTGACGACCTCCGCCCTGCCGGGCGGAGGTTTTTCTTTTTACAGAGACCCTATGATAGACTCCTTTTTAGACAATCTCTGGCTGATAATACTCGCCATCTTCAGCGCTGCGGGTCAATTTGTCTTCTCCCTCACCAGCCTCCTTCACCCCTTTGGTCCGACCGTAACCATTGCTGTTTTTTCTTTTATGGTCGTGGCCCTGACAAAACTGCTTGATAAAGTCATCACAACAAAACGCTACACGAAACTGGAAGAAGAGTTCTTCCACTGGAAGTCCATCCGCGATGAAGCAGGCAACTGGGACGATCGTGAGACCGGCAGCCGCATGGCGCGCAACATCGACCAGGCAGAACTCAACCGTGCCTACTATGACTATTTTTTTGAAGGGGTGCTGCTCGGTATCGCCCGGCGGGTATTTCCCATGCTCCTCGGGTTCGGTTTTATCAACGAATTTTACAATCCGCTGAAAATGGAGGCCATCTTCGGCCGTACATTCCTTTTCGCCTTACCCTCCACCACCGGGGAATCATTTCTGGTCGGCGCTGTTTTCTGGTATATTATTTCTGTTATTCTCTCTTTTTTGCTCTGGTTTTTCATTGCCCGCTGGATAAAGCGAAGGAAAATCCGCCGAGTAAAAGAAACTTCAACATCCGCATAGATAATGGTTGATTCCCGCATCAAAGACTGGTCATGGCGATTCATCGCTCCGAGAGCGCTCTTTCGGGAGAAACACAAGGCGCTGCGCGCCCTGCTCGACCATGACGCCGCCTGCCATCGGGAGATGGCGGGGCTGCAGGAAAACCTGCTCGCCCCTGGCGAAGATATCGCCTCAATCCGCCAGCGTTTCGAGCATTTCTCTACCCATGTCCGCGGCATGACAACTGCCCTCAACACCCTGCAGCCGGGGAAATGGGGAGCCATACGGAGCTATTACAAAAAGTTTGACTTCTACACCCGCTACCTTCTTGCCGAGCCACCACCCCCAACGGGAAAAGCTCTGGTTCTGCCTCTGAGTGAAGCAGGCAACGTGCAGCTGAGCGGGGGCAAGGGAAGCGAACTTGCCCGTCTGCTGCAACAGGGGATTACCGTCCCTCCGGGCTGTGTCATCACCACCACGGCCTGCCACCGCCTGTTCAACGAGGAAACCAGGAAGCAGCGTAACCGCCTTCTTCGCTCCATAGACCTCCACAATCCACAGAGTGTGGAAGACGCCTCCCGAAAGTTACAGGCACTGATTACCTCCCAGCCCCTGCCAGCAGGACTGGCTGAAGAAATAGAGACAGCCACAGCAGAAATAAAAGGCCCGCTGGCAGTCCGCAGCTCAGCGCTGCTTGAGGACAGCGAAAACAGCTTTGCCGGGCAGTATCTCAGCCTGCTTGACGTCAAGACCGCAGATGTGGCATACGCCTGGCGGGAGGTGATCGCCTCGAAATACAGCCCCGAGGCCATTATCTATCGGATCAGCCGGGGACTTGATGACAATGAGTGTGCCATGGCGGTGGTGGTGCAGTCGATGGTTCCGGCACGAACCGCAGGTGTCGCCACCGCCACAGCGAAAAGATGTGAAGTCCACGCTGTGGTCGGCCTCGGCGACCAGCTGGTCAGCGGAGAACAGACGCCGGCAGTGAGTATCCTGCAGAACGGGGAATTGCAACACCCCGCTGACAGCCCGCTCAGAGAGGTTGAAGTGCGGGAGGTGGCACGCGTTATCAATGAAATGTACATCCGTCACCAGACACCAATGGAGATAGAATGGGCCGTGGACACCAGCGGCCGACTCTTCCTCCTCCAGGCACGGAAATGGCACGAGACACAGCACCTGCATGACGAACAAATGCCGTCGGGGACACCCTTCCTGCGAGCCACCCCCGTGGCCGGTGGAATTGCCTGCGGCCCCGTTTTCCTGCTCGAGGAAGACGCCACCGGACAAAAGCCACCACAGGGTGCAGTCCTTCTCAGCCATACTCTGCACCCGCAGCTCGCGCCACTGCTCAGCCGCTGTGCGGCCATTGTCTGCGAACAGGGCAGCCGCGTCTCTCACCTCGCCATTGTCGCCCGCGAAATGAGTATTCCTGTGCTCCACATCCCTGCGGGAAGCTTTGCTGGATTGATTCCCGGGGAAATGCTCACCGTCGATGGAACCTCCGGCGCTCTCTATCGCAGCAGCGACAACGCGCCCGCCCCCACAGCAAAAGCCGAACAACCGCGAATCCCGCGCTACGAAAAAGCCCTCTCCTATATCACCCCGCTGGCGCTCTCCGATCCGGATGCAAAAAATTTCCGCCCCGAGGGCTGCTACTCTCTGCACGACATCATCCGCTTTTGTCATGAAAAGGGGCTGGCGGCAATTTTTAACACCGGAACCCCTGTCAGCGGTCGCGATGCACTGCGACTCGCCTCTACCATTCCGCTTGATGTCTATCTCTTCGACGCCGGAGGTGGCATCCGTCACGGAACTGGACGCCGGGTGCCACTCAAAGCGGTTCACTCCGCCCCCTTCACGGCCATCTGGGCGGGATTGACCAGCAAGGGCGTGGAATGGAAGGACAAGCCCTTCGACTGGGATGCATGGTACCGCCTCGCAGAAACCGGCGCCACCCCGTCCCGGAAGGACAGCATCGCCTTCGCCAGCTATGCCGCTGTTGCCCCGGAGTATCTGCACTTCCACCTGCGCTTCGGTTACCATTTCGCCATCGTCGACACCCTCTGCAGCAAAAATGCCGCGACCAACTACTGCATGCTCCGTTTCGCCGGTGGCGGGGGAGATTCACACCACCTCTCCCTGCGAGTGAAATTTCTCTCCGAAGTACTGATACGTCTGGACTTCGTCATAGAGCGTCACGGCGATTACCTGGAAGCACGTCTTTCCAGTCTGACACAGGAGGAGATGCTGCCCAGGCTGGAGATACTCGGCCGTCTTCTCGGCGCCAGTAAACTAATGGATCTTGTTTTACAAAACGAACAGATGGCGGCCGACTGTGTGGAACAATTTTTCGCCGGCCGTTCCTCCTTCACCCGTGAACAGGAGAGTTGCCATGTTTAAATTTCTCCATCGAAAAGAAAAAGACGATCGTAATTACGTCATTACCTGGATCACCCCGGCACTGGGAGCCGGACACGCGCCGATGTCCTGGGCGGAGCTCGATGAAATCCGTGAACAGGGAATAAGCGCCATCGTCAATCTCTGTGAAGAATTCAGCGATCTGCATGAGCTGGAGGCCGAAGCCGGTTTCGAAGTTTTTTACCTCCCAACCACCGACGATACCCCGCCGGACATGGAGAAACTTGATGAGGCGCTGGAGTGGCTGGATGAAGCGATCTACCTCGGCAAAAAGGTCCTTGTCCACTGCAAACACGGCGTCGGCCGCACCGGGACCTTTCTCATGGCCTATCTGCTGCGCCGGGGTTTTACCATGCGTCAGGCGGAGAAGCTGTTGAAGAAAACCCGTTCACGGGCAAATCCAACCAACTTCTCCCAGTGGGGGATGCTGCGTAAATTCGGCAGGAAAGAGGGAAAACTGAAATACGGAGAACCCAGCGCAGAAAATCGCCGGGCGAAAGATGTAAGCGGCTGCTATCAGCAATATGAAGACCTGCAGCAGCGGGTGGAAAAGCTGGCCGGAAGTTTTTTGCCGGACTGCACCACCCCCTTCAGTCTCACGCCAATGGAGGCCATCTATTTCAACGAACGTATCAATATCAGTCTGACGGCGGCACAACGGCGGGCAGTGGCCACCCACGCCAAGGACGCGTCCGACCACTGCCCGCTGTGGCAGGATGAGCGCTGCATGCTGTACAAATTCCGCCCCCTGCACTGTCGCGGAGTGGAAGCGCTGAAAGAGCGGGAAGAAATCGACAGAGAACTGCAGCAGCTTTCCCGTAAACTGTTCACCACTCTCCTGGAAATGGAGGTGAACGGCGAGCTGCCTCTCGCCGATCGCAACGCGGTGATTTCCGGAAAATATGTGGAGACCTACTTCACCTCCGTGCTCAAACAGCAGCAGAGCAGCTGACCGCACGAGGCACCTTTTCAGGCCTTATCTCTTTTCAATCAGCGTCCGGACCTCAAAAGCAGTAAAGGGGAGATCAAGCTGCCCCTCCCCGGCGCTGAACTGTTCCTGTGAAAAAAGCTCCTGCCACGTGCCCTCAACAGCAACCTTCGCACGGACTCCGTAGCGCAGAGTATTGGCACAGATCAACATCCGCCCTTCCCCGCTCCCTTTCAGCGCACAATGCACCGCAGGATTGCCCGCCGCGTCTTTTGAGTAGGGCGAGGTCATATGCACCTCCGGACGCGTATTCTCCGTCGCCTGCAGCCAGGGCTTCAACACTGCCAGCCTCTGCACCACCTGGGCAAAGTCCTTCTTTCCCTGCGGAGTATTGTTGATCTGATCCCAGGTAAAGAACCAGATCCCCCGACTGCCGTGGATAACAGAGAGCATGGCAAGGTCATACATCTCTGCCGCAGTGGGCAGGCGCGGCCAGCCCGAAATGGCATGGTCGCCGCCCCCAAAAGCCTGTATCACTGACATCAGACGACTGCTCCCGACATGCGTGGCAGCGATATCCATGGAGTCCGGCAGCCAGGTCATCGGCATATCCGGCACTGGATACTGATCCAGCATAAAATAGTCGGCACCGGCATTATAGAAGGGTACGGTCTGCGGTCGCAACACTGCCATCATGGTCGGGAAATCAGGAAAACGAGCCTTGAGAATACGTTGAAGATCTTCCGTTTTCCACGAAGGGACACCGTGCAGAGAAGGCTCATCGTTAACATAAAAGGAGAAATTTCCCTGTTTGAGCAAATCTTCAGTCTCATTGAGAGCAGAGATAAGCTGCCGAGGGTCGTGAGGCACACTGAAGGTACAGTTCATTTCAAGTTCAAGACACTTCTCCACACTGGCACGATTAAGCCCCACCATGGCGGTGTTCAGACCCAGTTTCTGCATGGCGGCAAGATTCTGCACACTGCCGCCGTAACTGCCGAGGGGAAAAAAGAAGCTGGTGGTCGCCGGACGCAGCGGCGCTTTTTCCTTCCCCCACGGCTTCACAGTCGCCCGGCGCATGGAAAAGGGCGTGGAGGAGTAACGGTTGAGGAATTTGAATGAGGAGTCGTGACTCTCCTCTGGACAGGAGACCAGCACCTTGACCCGCTGCCATTCACCCGCAAGACGATGAGTATTAAGACGATACCGTTTTCCCCACAGCTCCACCTCTGGATAGGCGGTCGAATCATTGCGGCTGGTGCGGAAAAAGTCAGCGCCAAAGAGATATTGCGTCCCCGAACGACACTGCTCCAGTGGTCCCTGCAGGCTGATCTGCCCTTCCCCAGGATGCAACTCTCCAAGAAGGTTCTTCTGCGGGGAAAAGCCAGCAAATATTGGCCACTCCCATGGCTGCATGGTGCGCAGAGAATAGATCATCAGGCCGTCAGCCCCACCCCGCTCCGCCTCGGAAACCGCATCGCTGAAACCATCGGGCATCATATTCTCCGCCTGCAGAATCGGCCACACCTCCGCCCCCGCATCGGCGGCAATTTCTTGGAAATATCTGGTAACGTCTCCGATCCAGGACTCACTTCTGCCGCACATACGGTGATACGTCATCGGTGAGATAACATCGGCCTCGGCAGCGAGTTGAGCCGCATTCTGCCCCAAAAGGGTAATCACAGCACCGCTGAAATCTGACTTGCGCCACGGCACAAGAAAAAGACCGAGCTGCAACGGCTTGCTGCCTGAGTGAAGGATCTGTTTCGCCTCAGTGACAAAAGAGAGGATTACACTCTGCTTCCAGGCGTACCACTGTTGTGCAGCATTGGCCTTTATCCAGGCTGATTTTGCTGCCGTCCCCTGCAGCTTTGCTGGCAGTGTCACTCCGCTCTCCTTCTGGAATCGCGTGAGGCAGCGATCACACCAGCAGGTATCAAAGAGCTGCGGATCCTTCTCCTCCCAGTGACCGGGATAGCGGATGAAATCAAGCCAGATACCGGATATCCCGCCCCTGCCACCATAGTCGTCAACCCATCTGCGGAGCAGCTCAAGACGTTGCTGCCGCCACCCCTCGTGACTTGGACACATGCCTCCAAATTTTGCCGGCATAAAAGAACCATCGGCCAGCACAGGAACGGCATCGGGAAACTCCTGCCAGCCGCCACTGCCACCGAAAACATTGAGAGTGAGAAAGACCTGTCGGTTCAATGCGGTCTCAGCAGAGATGCGCTGATGATCAGGTGTCATCCACACCCGTTCCACCCCGTATTGTTCCAGCTCAGGCACACTCCTGTTCACCCCGTACATTCCGGTCGAGGAGGCCAAAAGAGGCGATGTAGAAAGGAAAAAAGAGAGAAAAACCAGAAAATACAGTGCCGGCATGTCAACTCCATTCTTTAAGTTTGGGAGCGGGAAGTGATCTCTTTTTATGAAAAAGATTCTGAAAAAAAGGGCGAAAAAGAAACTATCTCACTGGGAATGTCCCTGCCAGCCCTTATTTTTACAAATTTACACAAGGAAACATCGAATAACCAGTCTTTCGCCCATCTTCTTTGCTGCAGTCAAAAATGTATCGTCGGAAGACAAGGTTCTTCAAGGGGCCTCTAAGATTACATAGAAAAAAATTTCTTCCTCTCTTATACTACATTGAGGGTTGTCCACTTTGACCTCAAAATTATCGGAACACCTGCAATCATATTTCCTTATCCCTGGAAATTATTCAAGTTAACTGCAGGCACTCCGGTCATCAGAATCAATCAAGGATTCATTGCAGGCCCCGGATTCCATCCAGAGATTCCGTGCGGGTCCATCTTTCCCCCGTCACCAGATTGAAGAGATCCACCTGCAACGTTCCGCGACACCGAGGGTTTCACCATGTTCACTATCGCAGACATTTATAACATCGCCATCCAGGTGGAAAAAAACGGCGAAAAAGAGTACAAAAAGGCCGCACTCAAAACCTCTCTTCCCAAACTCAAAGAGGTCTACACCTGGATGGCAAAGCAGGAAGGTCTCCATGCCAACTGGTTCACCCGGCTCATGCGGGAAAAGCCAGACCAGAGCAAGAGCCAGCAGGAACTCAATGAAATGGGGCGGGAGATGCTGCAGACAATCATCCGTGAGAGTCACTTTCCCGTCGAAGAAAAAGAGCTGGAAGAGATCACCGATCCCGTCGATGCGATAAACTTTGCCATACTCCAGGAAAAAGAGACCATCACTCTCTACCAGTTTCTCTCCTCCCTGGTTGAAGACGATGATGTAAAGGCGGATCTGCAGGAAATTGTTGCTGAGGAGGAAGGACATATCACAATCCTTAAGCAGATGCGCTGCGATCTCGGAGAAGACCAGTGAGGCGCCGGCTGCTGTCTCTGCTGACATGTCTCTCTTTACTGCTCTGTACAGCGCTTCCCGCCTCTGCGGAAAAAAGTGTCGGGCAGATGATTTACGTCCCTGCCTATTCACACATTTATTTCGGTAATCGGGAACGTCCTCTGGCCCTCTCCGTCACCCTCTCCATCCGCAATAGAGACCCGGCATCGGAGATGACCATTACCAGCGTCGCCTATTACCGAACCGAGGGAGAGCTTCTGCGTCAGTTTATCGAAACTCCGGTACATCTTGGCCCGCTCGGGTCTGCCCGTTACGTTGTCGCACAGGATGACAACACCGGCGGTTCCGGTGCCAACTTCATCGTCAAATGGAGTGCCTCCAAACCGATAAACCCGCCGATTGTCGAGAGTGTGATGATCGGCACTCAGTCCATGCTCGGTATTTCCTTCACCTCCAGGGGTGAGGCCATTCAGTAAAACAGAATATCTTCTCCACAACAAAAAAAAGAGGCACCCGGACAAAAAGTCTGGAGTGCCCCTTTTTTATGTGGGAACATCGAAGAATGGTCCTTCTTCTTTATTACAGGTAAAAATTGATTCTGTTTCTCGAAGAGAAAGGAAATAGAAGCTGTTTCAAGGTCCCCTTATTCCCTGTTTGCCGTCTGCTCAGAGGTCAAGGGTATAGATGGCATTGCCATGCTCTCGATTGTCATGGGATTCTCCCCTGAACTCCACATCCTGCAACTCGGGATAGAGATCGAGATACTTTGTCCGCAGCTCTGCCCGACGGTCATTCTTGCCCATCAGAGTCCCTTCAAGATGCTGCAGGACCAGCACGTCATCGTCAATGAAGGCAGAAACCTTCGGTGCAGCACCAATCAAATCGGCAAGAACCGAAGCGAGGATAGAGTGTTTCTTCACCTTCTCCCGTGACTGATCACTGCCGTCAAACGCACCGCTCTCAATAAGCTCGGCGAGCATCTCCACAGCATCGTCGATGGTGATGGTATCAATATTGATCACCAC
>JBFHIO010000002.1:0-19843 GCA_041596435.1 Desulforhopalus sp.
CTTTTCCCTGGTATCAGGAAAAAGAACCAGGGCGCGCGGCACCCCATCAATACTCTTATCCTCAGCTATCTCCCCCCGGGCAAGCCAGTCGAGGGAGGGCGCTCCAGGCGGCCGGACAGGAACTTGCGGCGCTTTCTTCGAGCGGCCGGTCCCTTCAACTGCACCCTGCCCCCCGCCAACAGTTCCACTCAGAGAAAAAGTTTCCTGGCAGTTGACACATTGTACTTTGAGAGTCTTTCCCGCAGGCAATTTCTTGAGATTATTGATAATTCCTTCATTCAACTTCAACTGCGTTGAGCAGTGTGGACACTTGACAATCATTATTTTATTCCTCCTGTCTTACAGCCTGCGTCTGCCTGCCTGCTCCTCTTCTTCCATGCTCAAATCGGTAAGAGAAGACGTCAATTCACCCCGTCCAGCCTTGATCCTGTCGAGACCACGGTTGAGAAAAGCCCGTTGAGAACAGTAGGTAACAGCATCTTTTTCGGTAATAAAGCCTTCAGAATAAAGTTCGAGCAGATGTTGATCGAAGGTCCACATCTGCAGGGCACCCCCTTCCTCAATAATATTGTAATAAGTCTTGTCTTCAGTCTCCCCGTTGAGAATCAGGTTTTTCACCCGCAGGCTGGTTCGCATAATCTCCATGGCGGCAATCCGTCCTCCACCAACCCGTGGCAGCAAGCGCTGGCTGACAACCCATTGAATGGTATCCACAAGGCGACTGCGGATCTGGTTCTGCTCTTCCCGGTCAAACATTGAGATAATCCGGTTCATGGTTTGACCTGCATCGATGGTATGCAGGGTAGAGAAAACGAGATGCCCGGTTTCTGCAGCGGTCAACGCGATTTCCATGGTCTCCCGGTCACGCATCTCACCGACAAGGATAACTTTCGGGGCCTGGCGGAGAGCGGCCCGCAGTCCGGCGGCAAAGGAGTCAAAGTCACTGCCCAGCTCCCGTTGATTGAAGGTCGCCTTCTTCTGGCTGTGGACATACTCTATTGGGTCTTCGAGGGTTACGACATGCACAGCCCTGTTTTCGTTAATTTGATTGAGCAGGGCTGCCAGCGAAGTAGTCTTCCCTGTGCCGGTGGCACCCGTGAAGAGAACAAGTCCATTGATCTCATTCGCCATCGTCATAAAAGACTCGGGGAACTGCATCGCGCTGATGGTCGGAATGGTTGTTTCAAGCTTCCGCAGGACTGTGGTCAGATAGCCCTTCTGGGTGAAAATGTTAACCCGGAAACGGGCCCGGTCACTCAGATGATAAGAAAGGTCACAGGAACCGGTATTGACAAGATCCTTGAGCAGCCGTCGATTATTGCCGATCAGATTAAGGGCAAAGACCTCCGTCTGAAATGGGGTAAGTGCCTTTACGGGCGGCTCAATATCTACGGGCACAAGCACCCCGGACGACTCCACCTGCAGGGTTTTTCCCACAGTGATGTTCAGGTCCGAGACATTTTTATGTGCCTCAAGCATTCGTGCAATCCAGTAATCAATTTCGTTCTTTTTCATCTCTTCTCCCTGAAAACTTGTACAATACAGAGGGTAAAGGTTGTATATTGCCTGTAATCTTTTTCACATAGTAGGAAATACAGTTTTTCCCTGTTTTTTTCTACTTTTTTCTTTTATTTTTGCAATAAAGCTTTTTCCCGGGAGCGGAATATTATGTCCATACCACGCAGAAGTGCCACCACAACCCAAGGACGAAAAATGGCAGGTGCCCGCAGTCTCTGGCGAGCAAATGGAGCAAAAGAAGAGCATTTTGACAGGCCGGTGATCGGCATTGTCAACTCCTTCACCCAGTTTGTTCCCGGACATGTCCATCTGCATGAGATTGGCCAGCAGGTAAAAAAAATCATTGAAGCGCAGGGGTGTTTTGCCGCTGAATTCAACACCATCGCCATTGATGACGGCATCGCCATGGGCCACTCCGGGATGCTCTACTCCCTCCCCTCCCGTGATCTTATTGCCGACAGTGTGGAGTATATGTGCAATGCCCACACTGTGGATGCCATTGTCTGTATCAGTAACTGCGACAAAATCACCCCCGGCATGCTGATGGCCGCCATGCGCCTCAATATCCCAGCAATCTTTGTCTCCGGTGGTCCGATGGAAGCCGGCGTTGACGGCGACAAACGCTATGACCTTGTTGATGCCATCATCCTTGCCGCCGACGATAACGTCAGTGAAGAGGAGATTCATAAGGTTGAACGCTGCGCCTGCCCCACCTGTGGTTCCTGCTCGGGAATGTTTACCGCCAATTCAATGAATTGTCTCACTGAGGCTCTCGGCATGTCTCTGCCAGGCAACGGAACCATCGTTGCCACCCACAAAAATCGTCTGCAGCTCTTTGAGCTGGCCGCAAAACGTATTGTTGAGATGGCTGACGCATATTATGAGCATGAAGACACCTCTGTCCTGCCCCGCAATATCGCCAGCAAGGCTGCCTTTCTCAACGCCATGACCCTCGACATCGCCATGGGTGGCTCCACCAACACCGTTCTCCATCTGCTTGCCATTGCCCGCGAGGCAGAAGTTGACTTCACCATGAATGATATTGATACCCTCTCCCGCCGGGTTCCAAACCTTTGCAAGGTTGCCCCCAGCTCAAGTTATCACGTGGAGGATGTCAACCGCGCCGGCGGCGTCATGGGCATTCTCGGAGAACTTGATCGCGGCAATCTGCTTGACACATCAGTATATCGTGCCGACGGCAGCACCCTCAAAGAAGCCCTGCAGAAATGGGACCTGCTCCGGGAAGGACACAGTGCCGACGCGGAAAATCTCGCCAGTTCTGCTCCCGCACACTCCACGCGCAACCTGGTCCTCGGCTCTCAGGCAAGCGTCTTCAAAGAACTTGATCTTGACCGCGCCGGGGGCTGTATCCGGGATATGGCACACTGCTACGACAAAGAGGGCGGTATTGCCGTCCTCTTCGGCAACATTGCCGAGAAAGGCTGCATCGTCAAAACAGCGGGTGTAGATCCTTCCATTTACACCTTCTCCGGATCCGCAGTAGTCTGCAACTCTCAGGAAGAGGCCTGTGACGCCATCCTGAGCGGCAAAGTGAAGGCAGGAGACGTGGTTGTCATCCTTTATGAAGGCCCCCGCGGCGGACCAGGAATGCAGGAGATGCTCTACCCGACCTCCTACCTGAAATCAATTCATCTCGGCAAGGATTGTGCCCTGATCACCGATGGACGTTTCTCTGGTGGAACCTCAGGCCTCTCCATTGGTCATGTTTCTCCTGAAGCTGCTGCTGGCGGGGCAATTGGTTTGCTCCGCAACGGAGATACCATCGAAATTAACATTGAGAAACGCAGCATCAACGTTAACCTCAGCGATGCTGAACTTGCCGAACGGCGCAAAGCTGAAGAAGCAAAAGGGAAAGAAGCATGGACTCCCGTCGGTCGCGACAGAGTAGTCAGTCGGGCACTCAAAGCATATGCTCTCTTTGCCAGCTCGGCAGATACTGGAGCAGTACGCAGACTCCCCGGCGAAGAATAATTCCGCCACGCCTTCAAACCGACCATCTCCGGTACCGCTGCGGTGCCGGAGACGGCTTTTTTAATTGCCTTTTGCTCCTCTTTTTTACCTCACTTCTTTCTTCTGCTTTTTGCACAACACAGTGTAAATATCTTTGATGAACTCTCTGCGACGTTCCAGATCCGAAAGCTGCAGCTGAAACTTCCGATTCCTCTGCATTACCGGAAACAGTGCTGCGGGTCTGTGGGCAAACAAAAAAAGTGCCACCAGTAATCTTTTTCCCGAAAAAATCCTTGCAGCGCGGGAAAAATAAACAGTGTTGACCAGAGGCAACACCTTCAAGACAAGGCCGGAATCAAGCGGCACACTACCATGCAAGGGCTCTCCATCGGCCTTCCGGACAAGTTGCAGCAGATGTGAGTCTGTTCTGCAGAGCAAACCACTTCATCCCAAACTCCAAGAGCAATAAGCTATGCCAGACAAGAGAATACAAAAATTTCTTCTTTCCTGTTGTGCAGTGGTCTTTCTCACCGGGGCATGCGGTGGTTCCGGCAGGGACGAAAACAAACAGGGGGGCTATGATAAAGCAGTACAAGATCTCAAAGCAGGCAACCAGCAGGCAACTGTCCTGCAGTTGCAGAACGCCATACAGGCCACTCCCGAATTCAGTCAGGCACACTCCGAACTTGCAAAAATATACCTGGAACAAAACGAACCGGCCAAAGCCTTTCAGGAATATCTCCGCGCCGCTGATCTTGATCCGGCAAATATTGATGCTCACGTCAAGACTGGACAGTTCTATCTTCTCGGGAACAAGCTTGATCTCGCCCGGAAATACCTTAAACAAGCGCTGAAAACCGACCCGAAAAACGACGAAGTACTCGTTCTTATGGCCAGACTTGAACTTATGGCTGACAACCCTGACGCTGCCGTCAAGCTGATGAAGGAAAAAGGGAAAGAGGCAGACACCAGCCTTAAATGGCTTAGTGTCCGTGCTCAAATATTCAAAAAACAAAAGGAATTCGACGAAGCTGAGAATATTCTGAAGAAGGGGGTCGCGGCCAATCCGGACAACATGACTGCATATATGATGCTCCTCGACCTTTACAGGGAGACCAGCGAGGGCAACAAGGCAAAAGCACTTGTAGAGAAGATGGCTGCACACTTTCCCCAAAATCCCCAGCCTCACATGATCCTTGCCGGATTCTACCAAAAGACCGGACAACTGGCCAGGACCGAGAAAGAACTGAAAAAAATCATTGAACTCGCTCCGGAAAAAGCCCTGCCACTGCTGCAGCTTGCAAAATTTTATACACAGAACAGTCTCTTCAATCAGGCTCAGCAGATTGTTGACGAAGGACTCAAAAGATTCCCTGATGACAACAGCCTGAAAGTGGAAGAGGCCTCTCTGCTTTTTGAGAAAAATGATATTGAGGGGGCCCGGAACAAACTCAAGGCCCTGAAAGAGAAAATCCCAGAGGCAGTGGATGTGCGCCTGCTCGAAACCCGGATTCTTCTTGAAGAGGGGAAACGATCCGAGAGTAATGAACTCCTGCTGCAGCTGGTTCGTGAATATCCCGAATGGGGCAGCCCCTGGTATTACCTCGCCATAACCGAACTCAGCAGGGGGGAGAGCAGACAGGCCCTCAACGCCATCAACAAAGCCATTCAATTCAACTCATCTGATACCCGCTACTACACCTTTCGTTCTCAGCTTCTGCTCAGTACACGGCGTTTTGTGGACGCGGAACAGAACGCAAAAATGGCATTGCGTCTCAATCCGTCAAATATACGTGCCGCCATTATTCTCGGCCGCGCTTTCGTGGGACAGCAGAAACTCCAGGAGGCCCGCACCATCTTTGAAAGCCTGAACAAGGCCATATCCGACCAACCCAATATTCTTGAGAGCCTTGCCATAATAAGCCTCGGCAGCAAAGATAAAAAAGCCGGAGAAAAATATCTGCAGCAATTGCTCAAACTTGATCCCGGCCACAATCGCGGTCTGCAACTCTATCTCAACCTGAAATACCCTGGCGACATCAAGGGGGCAATCGGTTACATCAATCAACAGCTGAAGAAAGCACCGGAAGATTTCCGCCTCTACCTCGTACTGGGTGGCCTTCTTGAAAAAGAGAAAGATTACGAAGGTGCCCTTGCAGCCTTTAGCAGGGCGAAAAAGGTCAGCGACAATAATCCCGCCGTCTATCTTGCCACCGGCCAGCTCCTCGCTTCTCTCGGCAAAACAGATGAAGCACTGAGAGAATATGAGAACCTGCTGAAAATTCAGCCCCGCTCTCTTCCCGCCAACATGGCCATGGCATCGCTGCTGGTGACTCATAATAACAACAGCGCAGCCATAAAACTTTATGAAGCAGTGCTGCAAATCAACCCCAACTACACGCCGGCCATTAACAATCTCGCCTGGCTGCTGACGACTGTAAAAGGAGGAGACCTCGGCCGGGCACTGCAGCTGGCCATGAATGCCAAGCAATCTTTTCCTGATAATCCTCAAATTACTGACACCCTGGGCTGGGTTCACCTCAAGCGGAAGTCCTGGCCGCTGGCAATTGGTCAGTTCCAGCTCGCCCTTACGAAGAGTCCGGACGATCCGGAAATTCTTTTTCATCTTGCTCTGGCCCAGAAGGAGAGCGGCGATTTTGTATCAGCAAAAGAAACCTTTGCAAAAATAGATATGAGCAGGGATTTTTTACAAAAATCAGAGGCCGAAAAGCTCCAGCATGAGCTGGAACTCTGACAGACTGCCGACATTATTGACGGGTGGTCACAAGGGGCCTTGAATAAGCTTGTATTTCGTTCGTATTCGAGGCAAAGGAAGCGGTTTCCGCTGCAGATAATTCCCCAACAGACGCTCCGCCCGAATCATCCAGAAACATTCTCAGGAAACACCGCCGGTAAAGCATCTTCTGCAGGAATATCTGATCCTCGATATACACATGACGCTGACAAAAACGAGCCTGGCGGGGGGATTACGCGCTCTCTCAGCGCATTGCAGAAAGATTCTCATAATTTCTCACTGCCGGGAGAGGGAAAAAGCAATGCAAACACTCTTGACCAGAGGTGGCAAGCATGTAAAGTGAATTTGATTACAAATCTTATTGTGGCTAATTAAATAATTCCTGCTGGCATATACCATCAAGAACTCCCAGGAAAGGGTAAATGTTACGATTCCGCCCGTTTTGAGCTCTGACAAAAGATCTCATTACCGGCAGTATAGTTCTCCCTCGCAGGACGTCTTTTAAAGCCAGCGATATATTCGTAAAAGCAGCATTGTTGTTCCCCCCACAACACATTAACATCAGCGTCGCTTGAATAATCTTGTATTGCGTTCATATTTGAGGCACAGGAGAAAATTCACCACAGCCATGACTGATATCGGAGTCTGGCGCTTACCTCCGAGGATAATTTTTTGACTGTAACAAAGAAGATGGGAGAAAGACTGGTTATGCAAGGTTCCCATCAGAAGATTTTTCAACCCGTTTGGGGGCTGGCATAAGAGCAGCGTTCATCAAAGCTGTCAAAAACTAATTATCACCTTACTTTTCACATCACACATGCCGCAAATTACCCGCACCGAATTCCTTGAGCTGTTGAAAAATTCCCCTGCAGGAAAGAATGAAAAAGCCATGCCCGATCCACGGCAGGGCCAGATTTTCCTTTTTTTCGGCGAACGCTATCTCTGCCGCCAGAGCGCAACTCAACTGCAGGAGAGCCTTGCCACAACAACCCCGCTCAACCTCAATCCCGTCGATGGAGACAACGAGGAGCCGAAAACCACCCTCGCCCGCATCCACAGTTACAGCCTGCTGCCCGGTCGCCAGCTCTATTTCGTCACCGACAGCCGTCTCTTTCACTCCAAGACAGTCCTCGACACCCTCTGGGAGAAAGCCGCATCTGCCAATGCAGAGAACAAACCCCGTATTGCCCTGAAAAACCTGCGAGCCCTCGTCGAGACGGCGGAGCTTCCCATCGACACCCCCACACCACTCTCAGAACTCACTGGTCCCCGGTGGAAAAAGCTCTTTGGCTTCGATAAGCCGGCTGAGGAACTGAGCTGGGCAGACTCCGCACTCTTTCAAAACCGGGACGAGGTGAAAACCAGCGGAAGTTCCCCCGCAGACCGCTATCTGCAGAGCTTCAAAAAAGGTCTGCCGGCGGAGACCCTGCTGATCCTCACCGCAGAAACAGTTGACAAACGCCATAAACTCTTCACCTGGATCAAGAAAAATGCCTTCGTCATAGACTGCACCCTTGCTGCCGGTGCCAGCAGGGCCGCAGAAGAATCTCAGAAAGGAGTGCTGCGGGAAATGATGCTCTCTACCCTCAGTGAGTTCGATAAGAAGATTGACAGCCATGCCATCGACCTCTTTTTCGACCGCGTCGGCAACCATCCAGTGGCTGTGGTCATGGAAACAGAGAAGCTGGCCCACTATGCAGGTGACCGTCAGACCATCACAATGGCAGATCTTGATGCCATGGTCAGCCGTAACCGCGAAGACGCGATTTATGAACTCACCGGAGCCCTCGACAACCGTGACGCTGCCCAGACCCTTGCCATCCTCAACCGCCTCCTTGACCAGGGCGTTCACGGTCTGGCCATCCTCTCCACCCTGCGCAACCACATCCGCAGGCACCTTATTCTGCGCACCATTCAGCTTAACAGCAGCGGCTGGCGCCACGGAATCCCCTTTCGTGAGTTCAAGCAGAATTATCTGCCAGCACTTGAGGAGGAGGAAAAGTTTAAACCACACCTCGGCGGCCACCCATATCCTCTTTATCTCAACTTCACCCGTGCGGCCACATTTACCCCGACCTCACTGAAACAGCGCCTCAGCCTGATTTTAAAGACGGAATACAGGCTCAAGGGCTCCGGCCTGCCGCCACAGCTTCTTCTTGATGAACTGCTCTTCAACCTGTTGAAGGGCCCCGCGTGAAGCCACCAGCAGGCGGGTTCCACAGTCCTCCCTGCAGCGACGCCTTGACACAAAGGGAAAAGACTGCTTATTGTGGTTATTGGTTTTAATGAAAATCAAGGGTTTCCAACTGGAGACCCAAAAAGAGAATACAAACAGAAAAGTATGAGCGTCCCCGATACATACAGCGATGATGAAGTTGCCCTGGAAAAGCGTGTCCGTGTAAAGATACCGCGGCTCTACAAGGTGCTGCTGCATAACGATGATTTCACCTCGATGGAGTTCGTTGTCCTCGTTCTTGTTGAAATTTTTCACAAGAATATAGAAGAGGCTACCGCTATCATGCTTAATGTTCACAATAAAGGCTCGGGGGTCGCAGGGATTTATACCCGGGAAATCTGCGAATGCAAGATTGACGAGGTTCATGACCTTGCTGAGGAAAATGAATTTCCCCTGCTCTGCACCATGGAACCCGCCTGAATTCCGAGGAGAAAAATAATGCTCAGTAAAACACTCGAACGCTCACTGATTCGTGCCATTCGCGAGGCGAAAAATCGCCATCATGAATATGTCACTCTTGAACACATGCTCTATGGTCTGCTCTATGATGATCTTGCAGCCTACATCATCAGCGAGTGTGGCGGCTCCACCACTTCTCTCAAAGAGATGATTGAGCACTTCATGACCGAGGAAATGCCGCAAATTCCTTCCTCACCCCGCCGCGAGCCGATTCAAACCCGCGCCTTCAAGCGGGTCCTGCAACGGGCCGTTGCCCATGTGCAGAGTTGTGGAAAATCGAAGGTGGACAGCGGCGATGTGCTGGCCGCCCTCTTTGAAGAAAAAGATTCACATGCAGTCTATTTTCTCGCCTCCGAAGGGCTGGAGAAACTGCCCACAGTCAACTTCATCGCCCACGAATTACCGGCTGAGAATCTGCAGAAAGCGCCTTTTCCTGAGGAGGAAGAGCCCGTCGCAGAACGTAACCGCCATGAGATGAAGCGAGAACAGGAGAAGGAAGAAAAAACTCTTGGGGAGTTTACCGTCAACCTTACGGAGCAGGCGGCGCAAGGGAAACTTGACCCGCTGATTGGCCGCGACGAAGAGTTGCAGCGCATTATGCAGGTGCTTTGTCGCCGGAAGAAAAACAATCCACTGCTCGTCGGCGAACCTGGGGTGGGAAAAACCTCCATGGCCGAAGGACTCGCCCTGCGTATCCACGATGACCGTGTCGCCCGTGATCTTGGGAAAAAACCGCTCGTCCCGGATCTGCTGGAGAATATGGAAGTGCTCATGCTTGATATGGGCGGCCTCGTTGCCGGCACCAAATATCGCGGGGACTTTGAAAAACGACTCAAAGCAGTGGTTCAATCGGTACAGAAACGTCCTAACTCCGTACTCTTCATTGACGAGATGCACACTATCGTCGGTGCCGGAGCCACCAGCGGTGGCTCAATGGATGCCTCCAACCTGCTCAAACCGGCTTTGCAGTCCGGCATGCTGCGGGTCATCGGCTCCACCACCTACGAGGAGTACAAGAACCAGATCGAAAAAGACCGTGCTCTTTCCCGCCGTTTCCAGAAAATAGATATTGAAGAGCCCTCGGTGGAAGACACCATCAACATCCTCAAGGGCCTGCAGCCCCGCTACGAGAAACACCACGACATCACCTATGCGCCAGACTCCGTGGACGCCATGGCCGAACTCGCCAACCGTTACATCAACGAGCGTTTTCTACCCGACAAGGCCATCGATGTGATGGATGAGGTTGGTGCACTCTTCCGTCTCGCCGGACGCAACGGGGCAACGGTCAAGGTGCCCGATGTGGAGAATGTTGTCTCCCTCATTGCCCATATTCCGGCGAAAACAACTACCGGGAATGAGGTCCGCGACCTGAAAAATCTTGAAAAGCGCCTGAAAAAAGTGGTCTTCGGTCAGGACAAGGCCCTTGACGCAGTGGTGACCGCTGTTAAGCGCTCCCGTGCCGGTCTCGGCCATCCCCATGCCCCCACCGGCAGTTTTCTCTTTGCCGGGCCCACCGGCGTGGGCAAGACCGAGGTCGCCCGTCAGCTTGCAGCCTGTCTCAATGTCAATTTTGAACGTTTTGACATGAGTGAATACATGGAGAAACATGCTGTTGCCCGCCTGATAGGCTCCCCTCCAGGATATGTCGGTTTTGAAGAGGGTGGACAGCTCACCGAGGCCATCCGTAAACATCCCTATACGGTATTGCTGCTTGATGAGATTGAGAAGGCCCATCCGGATATCTTCTCCATCCTGCTCCAGGTAATGGACAACAGCACCCTCACCGACAACTCCGGGCGCAAGGCCGATTTTCGGAATGTTATTCTCATCATGACTTCCAATGCAGGAGCGCGGGAACTCTCCTCCACCACCATCGGCTTTGTCTCCAGCAGCAAGGGTAAAGACAAAACAATCATCAATCGTCTTTTTGCTCCGGAGTTCCGTAACAGGCTGGATGCAATCATCAGCTTTGCTCCCCTTGATCAGAAGAGCACCGAAAAGGTTGTGGATAAGGTCATCCTCGAACTTGAAGAGCAGCTCGCCGAGAAAAAAGTGAGCATTAAACTCACTGTTGCCGCGCGTAAATCTCTGGCAAAACGAGGTTATGATCCCATCTTCGGCGCACGTCCTCTGCACCGTCTCATCATGAAAGAGATCGGCGACCCGCTCACTGAGGAAATTCTCTTTGGACAACTCGCCCATGGCGGGGCTGTTACCGTAGGCGACCGCAAAGGCAAACTGACATTCACCTATTCACATGAAACTCTGGAAAAGAAAAGCCGGAAAATGGAGAAGGCAGTATCATGAATGACTGTATTTTTTGTAAAATAATTGCGGGAGAAATTCCCGCCGACAAACTCTACGAAGATGACGATGTGCTGGTGTTTCGCGACATCAACCCACAGGCGCCGGTGCATTTTCTGCTGGTGCCCAAAAAACACATCCCAATGCCAAAAGACATCACCGTCGCTGATGAAGCAGTGATGGGGAAACTTTTCCGTATCGCCGCAGAAGTGGCAAAAGAGGAAGGCGTGGAGGATAATTACCGGGTGATACTCAACAACGGTGCCAAATCCGGCCAGGAAGTATTTCATGTGCACATGCACATCCTCGGAGGCAGGTCGGAACTCCGACCGCTCTGACCTTTGACTCAAGGAACCTCCCGTGCTCTGCGGGAGGTTCCTCTCTTATCTCACCATGACCCGAATCCTTCTTCTCCTGGCCTCACCCCTCAATGAAATTCTTCCATCCTCCTTTCCTCTACCGGCTCTTGCGATAGTCAGTCTTTTTTGTGCCTCCCTTTTTGCCTTCCTCTCGCTGCTGTTTGGTCTTCGCCTGCACCACGAACAAGCACGGAGAAGAGACGCTGACACGCATATTGCCCGACTCACGGAGGAACTGCACGAGCACGAGATTCGCAACACCCGCCTGAGTGTAAAACTGGAAAGTGACGAACGCCTCTTCATGGAAAAACTCAATCTTCTTCAAGAGGCACGCGATGAACTCAAACTCCAGTTTGAGAACCTCGCCGGAAAGATCTTCAGCGAAAAGGCAGAGAGTTTCAGCGAACTGAACCGTGAGCGAATGCAGAGTATCCTTGCCCCCTTTAATGAAAAACTGGGCGAACTGCACCAGCAGATTGGGAATATCTATAATGCCGACAGCAGGGAACGCTTCGCCCTCAAGGAAGAGATCGGCCAGCTCAAAGAGCTCAACATTCACCTCGGTAAAGAGGCAGCAACTCTCAGTCGGGCCCTGCGCAGCGACAATAAGACCGCCGGTAACTGGGGGGAGATGGTGCTGGAGCGACTGCTGGAAGTAGCGGGGTTACGCCGAGAGATTGAATTCACCACCCAGGGCGGCTTCCGCGCCGCCGACGGTTCTCTGATCCGCCCGGATGTCATAATCCATCTGCCTGAGGGGCGGGAGATCATCATCGATGCCAAGACCAGCCTGCTGTCCTGGAGCCGCTGTGTCGCTGCAACGGAAGAAGAGGAGCGCAACTCCGCCCTCAGGGAACTTGTTATCTCCCTGCACCGCCACGCCGAAGGACTCGGTAAAAAGAATTATCCAGGAGCCACAACTCTGCACTCCCTCGACTTTGTCCTGATGTTCATCCCTGTGGAAGCTGCTTTCGCCGCCGCCTGCAGCCATGATCCAACCCTGATGGAGAGTGCTCTTCGCCTGAATGTAATCATGATCAGCCCCTCCACCCTGCTCACAACTCTGCGCACGGTGCAGAACCTGTGGAAATTTGATCAACAGGGCAAGAACGCCCGGGAGATCGCAGGCCGGGCGTCACTGCTCTACGACAAATTCTGTGGCTTCATTGAGGATATGGAAAAGCTCGCCCGCCAGCTCGACAGCGCGCGCAGCTGCTGCGACGGTGCCCTCAACAAACTCGCCCGCGGACGGGGAAACCTTATCTCTCAGGCAGAACAATTGCGCGGACTTGGCGTACAACCCTCAAAAGAACTGTCGCAGAGTATCATCGAACGGGCAGAAATGTAGCGCCGCAAGGCAAATTACAGTAATATGGGTGGCTTTACAGAGGTTCAAGACTCACCCCGGCGAGGATCAAAATAATGCTTCACAAACAGTTTATCGACAGGGCAAAACAGTCAGGCTCTACCCCGGCCCTCCACGACTTCACCACAGAGCGTGTTCTCACCCGAAGTGAAATGCTCATTGCCGCTCTCATTCTCACCCGTCGATTCCGCCGCATGAGTCACGGCTGTATCGGGATCATGATCCCCGTTACTGCGGGCTGCATCCTGACCAAGATTGCCATTCTCATGAGTGGCCGAACCCCGGTGATGATCAACTACTCCACAGGTGCTGAGCATAACGCCCGCTACGCCCAGCGCACCTGCGCTTTCAAAACCATCATTGCCTCCCGCGCCCTGCTGACAAAAATCAAGTGCCCTGAGGTTGAGGGGATGGTCTATATTGAAGACATCTTTGCTTCCCTCACCAAACGAGAGAAGATTACTGCAGCCCTCATCGCCGCCCTGCCGGCATCGCTCATCAAAAAAATGGTCTACGGCGGCGACCCGAATGACACTGCTGTTATCCTTTTCACCAGCGGCAGCGAAAAAGATCCCAAGGCGGTACAGCTCTCCCACAGAAATATTGAGTCCAACATTGCCGGCATGATCTCCATCTTCACCTTTTCGCCCGACGATGTTTTCATGTGCAGCCTTCCCTATTTCCACGTCTATGGTCTCACCGTCACCTTCTGGCTGCCGCTGATCTACGGAATGAAGATGCTCACGGTAGCCGATCCTCTGGATTTCGCTAAGGTCTGCACAGTGATGCGTGACCACAATGCCACCTTTCTCATCGGCACCCCCTCTTTTTTCTGGGGCTACCTGCGCAAATCGAAAGAAAACGATTTCAAGGCCCTGCACATCGCCATTGTTGGTGCCGACAAATGCCCGGATTCTCTACGCAACGGCTGGAAAGAAAAACACAACGTCACCCTCCTTGAAGGGTATGGGGCAACCGAATGCTCTCCGGTTATCTCCACGAATACCCTTGAGTACAACCGCCCCGGTTCAGTAGGAAAACCAATTCCCGGCATTGAGATACGAATTGAGCACTATGAAACCGGTGTCGAGTGTCAGGCAGGGGAGGACGGCCGCATCCTCGTACGCGGTAATTCGGTGATGAAAGGTTACTTTAATAACTTTGAGCAGACCTCTCTCCACATCCGTAACGGCTGGTACGACACCGGAGACATGGGCAATATCGACGCCGATGGCTACCTGTGGCATATCGGACGACTCAAGCGCTTTGTCAAGATCGGCGGAGAGATGATCAGCCTTGTCAAGATTGAGAGCGTACTGGAGAATCTCCTTCCCGAAGATGCCGACTGTTGTGTGGTGGAAACACCAGACCCGCGCAAGGGTGCAAAAATTGTTGCCGTAGTTACCGCAAAAATTGATGAAAAGACAACCCTCAAAGCGATGGCAAAAGAGTTACCGAAGATTGCCCTGCCCAAAATTTTCCTCGTCTGGGAAAGCCTGCCCAAAATGGGAAGCGGCAAAATCGACTTTCGCAAGATAACCGAGATGACGCAGGAAGAACTGCACTGAGAAGCCATGATGCCGCCAACCAGCCCTCTCCTGCCCCCTGAAAAACGGATCCCTTTCTTCCGCAGTGCACGTTTTGATATTCTGCTGTTCATCATCGTACTTCTCCTCTCCGGCCTGGTTTTCCATCTTTTGATGGACAGTGGAGAGGCCCAGTATCCCTGGGACTGGGAAACCGTACCCCAATATATTATCACCCATGCTGACGGCCACTGGCAGGCTGGTCTGTTGCTGCAGGGACTGGGCATCACCCTGCAAATTGCTGCAGTCAGCCTGGTGGGAGCCTTTTTCGTCGGACTTGTCACCGCACTGCTGCGCAGAAGTGACGCTCCCGCAGCCCGCTTTCTCGCCACACTTTATCTGGAGGTGAGCCGCAACACACCACTGCTCATCCAGATTTTCTTCATTTATTTCGTCCTCGGCCCGGTGCTGGGGATTAACCGTTTTTGGGCTGCGGTACTCTCCCTGAGCTGTTTTGACGGGGCCTACGCTGCGGAGATCTTCCGCAGCGGGATTGAATCTGTGGGACGTGGTCAATTTGAAGCGGCAAAAAGCCTCGGCCTTTCCCCGTGGATCACCTGGCGAAAAGTGATTATTCCGCTGGCGCTGCGCAAGGTTCTCCCCCCCCTCGCCAGCCAGTCTATCTCCCTCGTCAAAGATTCGGCGCTGGTGGGGGCTATTGCGATCTTCGACCTCACTCAGCAGGGAAAGATGATTATTGCCGACACATATCTCACTTTTGAGATATGGCTGGTGGTCGGCGCCATCTACATTGTAATTACAGCTGTTCTCTCCCTCACCGTCAGCGTAATAGAGTCCCGAGTACGGCTTCAGTAAGTGGTCAGTAAAATGACCGTTGGTCACCATTCATTTTACAAGAGGAAAATGCTATGAAACTTCAGAAAGTTGTTACTGCGTTACTGCTTGTGACACTCGCCCTGATCGCCGGAACCAGTTTTGCCGCAGAGGAAAAAGGCAAGCTGATCAACACCATTCAGAAACGGGGTGTACTGCGGGTGGGCATGGATATCTTCAAGCCATGGGCAATGAAGGATTCCACAGGAGAACTGGTGGGATTTGAAATTGATGTGGCCCGCAAACTCGGCAGCGACATGGGAGTAAAGGTAGAGTTTATGCCCACCGCCTGGGACGGCATTATCCCAGCCCTGCTGACCAAACGTTTTGATGTCGTCATTGGAGGAATGGGCATCACCGAGAAACGTCGGCGTAAGGTCGATTTCACTATCCCCTACGACAACGGTGGACAGGCCATCGTCGCCAATAAAGAAAAGGCAGAGGGAATGAACACTCTTGAAGCCTTCAATACTCCCGGCGTGGAAATCGCCGTCAAACTCGGCACCACCGCCGCCGATGCCGCGAAAAAGACCTTCCCCAAAGCAACCCTGCGTTACTTCGACACCGAACCCGCCGCCTACCAGGAACTGCGTAACGGCAAGGTCGCCGCCGTGGTCAGTCAGGCACCGAAACCAGCCTTTGAGGCCATCGACTACAGCGACATCCTTTTCACTCCCGTTGAAGGGACTTTTACGAAGGAACCCATCGGCATGGCACTGCGGAAAGGTGACAACACCTCCCTCACCTTTCTCAACAGCTGGATCAAAACCAATGAACAGTGGCTCAAAGAGCGTCATCACTACTGGTTCGAAACCCGTGACTGGGTCACTGACGAACTCAAATAAGGCCCCCTTGAATAACCTGGGGGTTCGTTCATCTTCGAGAGGCAGAAGGAAATTGACCGAAGGCATAACGTTGATATCGGAGCCTGGCGCTTACCTCCGAGGATAAATTTTTGACTGGAACGAAGCAGATGGGCGAAAGACCGATTATTCAAGGTACCCATAAGAGGTTCAAAGGCCCGAGATTTCACTCCACTCCGAAATCCCGGGCCTTCAGACCTCCGGAGCTCCACACTCTGAAACAACATCTCAGCCTTTAACCTCACTTCCGAGCGATGAAACAATGTTTTTCAAAAAGCTGAAGCTCCTTGATATAATTCTTCTTGTCGCGACCACTGCCCTCCTGCTGGTCATCGCTCTGCGCATGATATGGTCTCTTAACTATCACTGGAACTGGCAGGTTATCCTGCCCTACATGTTCCAGACCAGCCCCGTCACAGGAGATCTCCGCCCCGGTCTGCTCCTCGAAGGGCTTTTTATCACCCTTCGTGTTTCCCTCTACAGCATGGTGTTTGCGCTTTTTATTGGTTTTTTCATCGGTCGACTGCGGGTTTCTCCACGCCTTTTCTGCCGCCTCCTCGGGCGCAGTTATGTAGAGACAATCCGCAACATGCCAGCCCTTGTACTTCTCTTCATCTTCTATTATTTTATCAGCGGCCAGCTGCTTTCACTGCTCGGTCTTGAAGAGCTGGTGCTCGGTACCAGTGAGGAAATTCAGCGCATCATCATCGCCCTTTTCGCCCGTCCCAGCCTGATCACCCAGTTCCTCTCCGGAGTCCTTGCCCTCGCTCTTTTTGAGGGTGCCTACATCGCGGAAATTGTCCGGGGGGGTATACAGAGTGTCGCACCGGGCCAGTGGGAAGCCGGAGCCTCTCTTGGCCTGAGCCGCCACCAGCAGTTTCGACGCATAGTCATGCCCCAGGCAATGAAAATCATGCTGCCACAGCTCGCTAATGAATTTATTAATACGGTCAAATGGTCTTCCATCGTCTCCTTTATTTCCATCCAGGAGCTGACCTACGATGGAACTCAGATCATCGCTTCGACCAATGCCACCATTGAAGTATGGACGGTGGTCGCCCTGATGTATCTTGCAGTCTGCCTGTTACTCTCACTCGGGGTCCGGCGTCTGGAAAAACATTACGCCGGCAACGCCGGGAAGGCCTGCTGACGCGGGAAAGACATTACAATGCAACAAAAAAAGCTGCCGAAATATACCCCGCCGATACTGAAATCTCCTTACAGCATACCCAATATCAGGCTTTTTATTCTCTTCCGCTGTTGCTTCACCGCACGCTTTTACTACCCTGTTTTTACAATTCTCTTTCTCGATTATGGCCTGACTATCGAACAGTTTTCCCTGCTCAACACCATCTGGGCAATCACCATTGTTTGCGCTGAGGTACCCTCGGGTGCACTGGCCGATGTCCTCGGCCGCAAATACCTGCTGATCACAACCGCTGTTCTGATGATTCTCGAAATGACCATCCTCGCCGTTGTTCCCATCGGCAACAGTAATATTATTTTTCAGGCCTTTCTTCTAAACCGCATTCTCAGCGGACTTGCAGAATCAATGGCAAGCGGCGCCGACGAAGCCATCGCCTATGACAGTCTCGTCCAGGAAGGGATGCAGCACCACTGGGCGAAAGTTCTCACCACTACTTATCGTGTCAAAGCTCTGACGGCAGTCTTTTCACTCACTCTCGGGTCGCTGATCTATGCTCCGTCATCCGTCAACAGCGTACTCGCCTTCCTCGGCATTGACGTCGCCCTCACTCAGCAGACCACCATGCGCTTCCCCATCTATGGCACTCTGATCTTTGCTGTGTTCGCCTTTTTCACCGCCCTCAAGATGAAGGAGGTTACCATTGAGAATCCTGACGATACCTCAGGAGAGAAAACAACAGTCGTCAGTGCTTTCTTCAAAACCCTTGATGCCGGACGATGGATACTGCGAACCCCCTTCGCCCTTGCCATCATTCTCTTCGGCATGTGTTTTGATCATGTCCTGCGGCTCATTGTCACTTTTACGAGTCAATATTACCGCTGCATCGACCTGCCCGACGCCAGCTTCGGTGCCATCGGCGCAACCCTCTCTCTGCTCGCGATGGTAACACCAAAGATAGCCGAGGTCCTCTGCGAAGAACGCAGTCCACGCACCAACATGATTATCCTGGCGATACTCACCCTGCTCAGCCTCTTCGGCCTTGCACAATTTTCCCTCCTGGGAGGACTTTTCTTTGTCGCCACTACCACCATCACCATGACCTTCGTCAGTTTCATGGTCAGCAACTATCTTAACATCATCACTGATTCCAAGAGACGGGCAACGGTCTTAAGTTTCAAAGGGATGGCCTTCAACATTGCCTATGGCTTGATCAGTTTCTTCTTTGCCCTCCTGCTTACCCGACTGCGCAGCGACCTCACCAGTGAACATCCCCTGTGGGCAATTGAGCAGATCGCGGATGCAGCCTTTATGGAAGGGATTACCTGGATCCCCTGGTTCACTCTTTTTGCGCTGATTGTGCTGCTCTTTATCTGTAATCACCTGCTGCGCAACAGCACCGACCATCTTAATATTCCCATTCCAAATTCTGAGGCGAAACAATGAATCTCATATCTGTTCACGGCGGCCACAGCGGCGAATTCTGCAACCACGCCTCAAACACCCTGGAAGAGGTTGTGCGCGCCTATATTGCCAAAGGCTTCACCCACGTCGGTATCACTGAGCACCAGCCGGCGATCAGCGATGCCCTCAGCTATACCGATGACCGCAACGCAGGCCTGACTGCAGAGAAGCAGTGGCACCGCTTTTCCCGCTACATGACCGAGTGCAGACGACTGCAGCAGGCCTTTGCCGAAGAGATTACCCTTTTTGCCGCGCTGGAAACTGAGACCTGCAGCGGCTACAGAGAGTTTGTACCAAAACTGCTCACCGCCTTCTCCCCCGATTATATTGTTGGCTCCGTCCATCACGTCGGAGATATCAATTTTGACTACTCCCCGCAACTCTACGCTCTGGCTGCGGAAAAGGCAGGTGGGATCACTGAGCTCTATCTCCATTACTTCGATGACCAATTCGAGATGCTGGAAACACTCAAGCCCGCTGTCGTTGGCCATTTTGACCTCATTCGCCTCTTTGACGAACACTACCCCGCACGCCTTAAAGAGCCGGTTGTCTGGCAGCGTATTGAACGCAATCTCCAATGCATTGCCCAACTGGGCCTCACTCTCGACTTCAACCAGCGGGCCCTCGTAAAAGGTGCAGCAGAACCTTATATTTCCCGACCAATTCTGCAGCGTGCACGGGAGATGGAAATTGCAGTTCTCCCCGGCGATGACAGCCATGGCGTCGATTCGGTGGGAGGTTTCGTTGTGGAGGCACACAAAACCCTCAAAGAAATGGGCTTTTCTCCAGACTGGCAAGAAAAAATCAGCGGGTAAAAGCCATTTCCTGTACATAAAAAAGCCGCCATATCAAGAGATATGGCGGCTTTTTTATGTATTTTCCGGGCCAGAAAATCGCAGGACCCAAACAGTCAGACGGAGACAGGATTTCCGGCTCCGCGAGCCGATTTCTGCCCCCCATATTTCTCCCGAAGGGCCTCAA
>JBFHIO010000003.1:0-19597 GCA_041596435.1 Desulforhopalus sp.
ATGTTGAACTGGACAGCACCATTGGCCTGGACAATGATGTAATTGTTGTTCCAGAAAGCTTCTTTTAAGACATTAAAAAAATATCCGAAATGGGCCAGCATTCCGCCGGAACGTCGTGCTCCTTTTGTATCAGCCAATCCCGCAGACCCCCGAAACTCAGAGCAGCCTTCTGACAGGAAAATCATGCAACAGAACGAAACTTCACAAGAAACCAGCACTGGCGATGAAATTGACCTCCGCGACATGCTTAAGGTCATTCGTAAAAGAAGCGGCCTGATCACCGTAATTTTCCTCATTGTCGTCTTGCTGGCGATCATTGCCAACTTTTCCATAACTCCTCAGTACACCGCCAGCGCCAACGTACTGATTGAGAGAAACCAGGGCACCCAGGGGCTGGACGCCAGCCAGGCATATCGCTATGACCCTGATTTTCTGGACACCCAGTCAGCGATTATCAAGAGTCTCAACGTTGCCCGCCGGGTAGTGGATGAGCTCGATCTCACAGGGAAATATCACAACTTTTTTTTCAAGGATAAGAGCAATCCCTCCTTTGTTGATAAATTAAAGAAGGGGCTGAAAAGCCAGATCAACACAATCACTGCTTTTATGGGTGGACGTGACAGTCTTGATGCCAGCCAGCTGAGTCGGATGTCTGCAGAAACGGGCATCGCAGCCTCTCTCTCGAAAGAAGAAATTCTTGCAAACCAATTAAGTCAGGATTTGCATATCACCCCGATCCGCAATACGAGTATTATTTCCATCAGCTATACCTTCGAGAACCCGCTGCTTGCAAAAATGATTACCAACGCGGCGGTAAAGGGCTATAAAGACGAAATGATGGAGATCAAACTCGCTGCCGCCAACTACTCGCTGGAATGGATGACGAACAAGGCGGAGGCTGAAAAGAGAAAACTGGAAGACTCTGAACGGGCACTGCAGAAGTATATGAAAGCAAACGGGCTGGTCAGGGTTGAAGAAAGTATAGCAGTCAACCCGCAGCGCATGCAGGAATTCAGCCTGCAACTCTCCCGTGCCGAGGCACAGCGCAAGGAAACAGAGGCTGTTCTCGCGCAGATTAGAAAAGCGGGAAAAAGCTCCAGTCAACTTGAAAAAATCCCGATCTTTGCCGACAGCCTGGTATTGAAAGATATGCGCGTCAACATTTATAAGGCAAAGCAGAAACAGAAAGAACTCTCGAAGAAATATGGTTCCCGCCACCCGCAGATGATTCAGGCAAAGGATGAGCTGGCAGTACTCTATAATGAGCGTCAATTCGAGATTCAACGAATTATTGATTCGACGAAGAATGCATACTCCCTTGCGAAATCGCAGGAACAGAATATTCGAGATCTCCTGAACAGTGCAAAAGACGAATCTATCCGTTCCAGTGAAAAATATATCAAGTATACCAGCCTCAAGCGCGAAGTAGAGAGCAACCAGATGCTCTACGACACACTTCAGGCAAACATCAAAAAAACCGGTATCACCGATCAATCACAATCGGTAAATATCTGGGTGGTGAAAGCAGCAGAAGTTCCCGCGTACCCATCCAAACCGAATACAAAAATGCTCCTTGTACTTGGTGCAGTTCTGGGTCTTGCCCTTGGATTCGGCATGGCTTTTGCCCTTGAATTCCTCGATAACACGGTGAAAACTGATAACGATCTGGAAAAGAGATACGGCCGTACCGTCCTCGGTACCGTCGAGATCATCAATCAGAAAAAGCAGAATATCGAAACTTTTCTGAAGGATCATCCTCTCTCCCTCTTTGCTGAAAGCTACCGTTTGATCCGTTCTGCCCTTCTGCTCTCTTCAGCAGAAAAACCTCCCAAAAAGATTCTCGTCACCAGTATGGAACAGGCAGAGGGAAAAACCACCACTGCAATCAACATTGCAAGAGTATTGTCCCAGGACAATAAAAAAGTACTGCTGGTTGACTGTGACATGCGTAAACCAACAACCTATCTCTGCTTAAATGCGGAGAATGAGAGCGGTCTGAGTGATTACCTCACCGGAAACACCGCTGAAATTAATGTACAGGATGTTGATGACGAAAAGATTCTTCTGGTTACCTCCGGCCCGATACCTCCCAATCCTGCGGAGTTGCTTGCCTCAGAGAAAATGAAGCATCTGCTGACTGCTCTCGGTGAGAGATATGATTTTGTGATCCTCGACTCTCCTCCGGTTCAAGCAGTCAGTGACAGTCTTGCTCTCACAGCGATAGTTGATGGAACCATCGTGGTCGTCCAGTACGGGAAGACCACCTTTGACACGCTCAACATGGGAATGAAAAAATTGAAGGACATAAACGCCAATATTCTCGGTTTTGTCCTCAACCGCTTCAAGCAGGGTGCAAGCAGGTCTTACTACACTAACTATTCCAGTTATTACGCGAATGATCCCGTAGCAAACAAGCCTGCGGATAAAAAGAAAGACGAAGGCTGAAATCCTCCGTACACTCGTAAACAGATTTTATTTACCGCTGTCCCCACAGCCTGGACCGTCCTTCCCGATAAAAAGGAAGGACGGTCCAGGCGTCTATAGAACCAGAGCCACAAGTCATCTGACTCAGCCCCTGGAGACTCATGCAAAGCATTTCAAAAACCCTATACCTTCTGCCCCTTCTTTTCGCTCCTCTCGCCTTTGGAACTGTCGAATTCTGGTCTCTTTATATCCTCGAAGTTCTCATCCTGATTTCGTTTTTCGCAACAGCGTTGTCGTTGAAAGCACACGGGGACCCCTGGCTGAAAGTTCCAGGAATAACACCCCTTTTTATTATTTTACTCTTCATGCTGATACAGGTCATTCCGCTGCCACCGGAAATAGTCAAAGCCCTGTCTCCAGCTGCCTGGCAAGCGTATTCACCTCTTTTCCCCACGGGTTATGAAGGGTGGATTCCACTCAGTATAAATCGGGATAAAACCCTTGAAGAATTTTTCCGCTATGCCTGCTACACTCTCTTCTATATCACAACCATTCAACAAATGCGCAGTGGCAACCGTATAAAGTCCACGCTGCTGCTTATCGTTTATTTTGCTACCGGAATCGCTATTCTCGCCATAGCCCAGCAATTCACCAGCCATGGATACATCTACTGGTTTCGCCATGCCCCCAGTGGAAACCCCGGCGGTCCCTGGGTTAACATTAATCAATATGCCGCATTCATTGAGGCAATATGCCCGTTTGCCCTCGCGCTCTTTCTCCTCTACCGGCCACGGGGACTTCATTACACCTTCAGACAAAAACTCGTCACTTTTTTTTCCTCGCCGCGGACAAATCGCTATTTTCTCATCGGGGCATGCTTCATAATCCTCTTCACCTCTGTATGCGTCACCCTTTGCCGAGGTGGAATTTTTACCCTGATCTTTTCTCTCATCCTCTTCACTTTTCTTCTCGGCCACTTGCGTAAAGGTGCATCGCGGAAAGCAATTCTGGTTACCGTGGCCATGGCCATAGTTGCCACCGGTTGGTTTGGCTGGGACCATGTTCTGAATGAATTCGGCAAGACCATAAATGCAGAGGGCCAGATTTATGACGGCCGTTTTCCCATATGGCAGGATACCTTTCAGATAATAAAGGACTATCCATGGTTCGGTGCCGGCTTTGGCTCTTACATGGATCTGAACCCCTCCTACCGCAGTATTATCACCCCAAACATGGTCGACCATGCCCACAATGAATATCTTGAAATCCTTACCGATGGCGGGATATTGGCATTCCTTTTTGCAGCCTGGTTTGTACTGACAGTTCTCACAGGAGGATGGAAATGGCTGAAAAAACGTCGTGATCTCTACGCCCAGCTGACCGGCATCGCCGCCATCACTGCTCTCTGCGCCATGTTACTGCACTGCATCGTCGACTTTAACCTGCACAACGGTGCTGACGGCCTTTACTTCTTTTTCCTCTGCGGCCTGATTGTTTCTATTACCCACGCGCGCTTCCACAAAGTTGAAGTTGCGTCACTGCTGGAGGAGCGTGCCAGTGTTTCCACCGGATTTACATTACTCTGTGCCTTCCTGTTAACCTGCACTCTCCTGCCGGTTCAAACGGGTAAACTTTTCGCCGGCAACGAATACGCAAAAGTCCGGAATATTCACATCAGCAGATATCTTAACAAAGAGAAACAGGCAGAGGTGCGAATGGCAGTAATTCAGGCCGCCAATTTTGCCCCCTTTGAAAGTTTTTATCCTGCATCCCTTGCGAATCTTGAAGGAGCTGTCGGTAACCATGCAGCGGCAAGAAGTGCATGGTTGAAAGCGATTGCACTCCGCCCGCTCGCCGGACATTACCTCATGCAACTCGCAGCTCAACTCCCAAAAGAACAGAGTGATGAGGCCGTTGCATTCATGCAGGAAGGCTATAAACGTGCCCTGAACAAAAATGCTCTTATATTCGGCTGGTGTGAATGGCTGCTGCAGGCAGGAAAGCGGGAAGAGGCAAAGCAGGTCCTGCACGACTACTTTAAAAGCTATGCCACCCGTGTAAGGCAGGCAGGACCACTACTGATAAACTGGAAGTTCTCCAAGGCTGAAATGGAACACATTCTGCCCCCACGAATGATCTCCTGGCTGCAATACGGGATATTTCTCAAAGAATTTGGGCAAACGCAGGAATCCATTTACTATTATAACCGCTCAATGACTTTCATCGAGGAAGAGAAAAATCCATCCCCCTGGTGGTTCCACACGCTGTATTCCTTCTTTAACAGCCAGGAACAACCCGAGAGGGCCCTGGAAGTAATTCAGATGGGTATAAATATTCTCCCGGAACATCCTCAGTTTTACTACTGGCTGGGAACTGACGCAGAGAAAAAAGAGAAGTTCAGAGAAGCAGAGAAGTACTATCGCAAGGCGGCAATACTTGCACCGAAAGACAAAAGGTTTACGGAGAAAGTACAGGCAATGCAGGAAAAGCTGAGCAGACAGTAGACAGTTATGCCAGATGAGAACTACCGGAATAAAAGGATAGGAAGACAGCAGAAGGCTCAATCTCCCACATGCTTCTCGGCAAACTGGGCCATTAATTCATGGATATTATATGGAGGACGAACCTTGAAAAAATGATCTACAACCATATGCCCGATCTCGTGGGAAAGCACCCGTAAAGAGGCATCATCTGCCGAGATATAAACGGTCTTTCGCGAGAGAGAATAATAGGCCTTATAGTTTACCTTTTTGTGATACGCCTGGTTATAAGCACGTCCCACTGCCTTTTTATCGTGCAGGATAACAAGGGTAAAATGAATCCCTCTTGGATACATGTTGAGTACCGTCTGCACCTTCGCGACAATAAAATCAACCTTGGCATTCACTTCATCCTCGACGGTGATAACATCTTTCCGTAAAATTTGGCGGGAAAGAGTCTTGCCGAGATAGATGTTGTCATTAAACTCATGCAGATCATCCCTGCTTTGACACTGTATTGAGACGAAGCGCGCACTCCGTGCAAAAGCGGTCTGCACCCTGCCTGTCAGCAGAGCAAGACAGAGGAATCCACATGTCAGCAAAAACACCAGGGAGCAGCCAGCCCTCTTCTTATCTCTTTGCGGATGTTTCATCGTTTAATTTGAAGAAATCGAGCTTCCCTCGTAAAGTTGTGACACGCTCTTTTGCCACCCTGCCCAGTTCTTCCAGCGTCTCTGTATTCTCTTCACCCTCACTCATCTGCTCAAGGAGCTTCTCAAGCTCCTCCACATCATTCTTTATAGAATGAAGTTTCCCTGACATCGTTTCGTTGAAGAGATTAAAGCACTTCGCAAGCGCTTTGCCCTCGTCATTTTTCCGCAGGTGGATGGTCTCGGCAAGGTTACCAGCTGCCATCCCTCTCAGGAGCTTTTCAAAATGATAAATGGGGCCGGCAACCCGGTGCGAAGTAATAATCCCCAGCACCACCAGTACACCTCCCCCCAGCACAATAAATATCCAGTTTGCCATTACTGCACTTTTAAACAGCATCAGCGGAGTTGTACCCACCTGGATATCACTGTCACTGTACCTGATAGTCATCGTATCAGCGGAGAAGAAGGCAAGTAACAGAGTAAAGAGAAGGATACCTCCCATTACCGCAAGAAAAAGCCTGAGAATAACTTTTCCCTGAAAGTTTTTGATAAGGAAATAGTTAATCGTCTTCCTTTGAAAATGCGGGCTCATTCAGCCTCCTCCTTATCGCGATAGGTGATATCTGCCTTTTGCAAAAGCCCATCAATCCAGATATCCATTTGCTCTTCCTGTTTTGACGCTGCAAGAATTTTTTGCGCCATTTCCTTCGGAACAGCCTGACCAGGATCACTGTCGCCGCTGATCTTTTCAAGCTTTATCCAATAGTTCTGGTTCCCCGTATCATACACTTGACGAAACTCGCCAACCTGCAGGACAGCCAGTACCGCCTGCAGGGTACTGGAGAGATTGCTGAACGGCTGAGAAACAGAGCGGGCACCCTCCCAGTCCGGGGTTACGGAATTATGTTCACTGATAAGAAAGGTATATGTTTTACCAAACGCTTCCCTGAACTGTGCCACCTCTTCCGCGCTGACCTCAACTTGATTCTCTTTATCTTTACGCTCAGCAAGAATGTTGATAAGAGTCTGCTCATAGAAATTTTTAATTGCCTTGCGGAAGGCCGGCTCCCGATCAATCCTCTGTCTCTGGGCCTCTTCGATGAGCAGCTGACGAATGGCAAGTGAATTGAGAAGATCTGCGCGACTGTCATGCCAGCCGTACTGCTTTTCCTCACCATCAGAAAGCATTTCACTGGTAACGTTGTGCTTGTTCACTGTCATCACAACGTCAGCACTATTGGAGGCTGGCTTCGAGAGATAGATAATAAAACTGATTCCACTGACGAGTAGAACAATAATGAGAATAATTTTAAGATATTTCATGGGTAGCGAACTCCCGACCTCGACTTGAAAGAAAGGTGGTAATGGAAAGGATTTTTAAAACATATGAAAATTATCGCACAACCAGGATTGTTTCTCAACAAATATTCATCAAAAGAAGAAATACAGGGCAAGAATTGTTGTCCGCAAGGAGTCCTTTCCCTACGCTTTTCCCTCTCATTTTTTATATTTATAACATTCTATACTTTCAGGTTAATCATCTTTTTCTGACACTATTAATATAAAATGTTTCTTTTTTATTCAAGGTTCCCTTAAGAGAGAGCTGAAAGATGCCTTTTCCCAAGAGAAAACGACATTGAAATAAAGGATAACTATCTGAATAGAATGGAGATTTTCTTTTTTGAAAGGGCTCGTTCTATACAGTCGAGTGCTTTGATGGACGAAATGTGAATGATGTATAGAAAAGAAGTCAGAGGCTTTGATGGAGGGCAACAAAGTGAAACCTGCTTCCGTCAATCGCATTTCCTTACCCCGAAGCCGCAGACAAGGAAAGTGGGCGTTCTGCTTTACCCGCTCGCCATTTAAATTTACACATGAGGACAAGGGTTGACAGCACCCTGTGGGTACATATACATCTGGAAGAACTCAGATACTGATACATTCCCTGAAAATCAACCGGGCACATAATGGACAAGGAAAACAAAGACGTTTGCGATGTTCGTGTCATTCACGAAGATCGGGTGGAAAAAGCACATAAATTTGATCTGAAAACAAAAGAGATGGCAACCCTCGTACCCCTCTTCAAAGCCCTCTCCGACCCGAACCGTCTGCGCATTCTCCACACCCTGCTGCATCAGGAGATGTGCGTCTGTGACCTGGCAGCCTTCCTCGGCAGCAGTGAATCCGCAGTGAGCCATCAACTGCGCAACCTGCGCCAGACTGGACTGGTGGAAAATCGACGGGAAGGCCCGGTTCTCTACTATACACTCACGTCAAGTAAACTGCGGGAACTCATCACCACCGCCTGTCACCAGCTCCATCAGGATTGACCGTTGCCCGACGTATCGGTTTCGGTTGTTGTCACCATGCAAGAGACAAGGCTGGTCCGATAATTGTGACGAGAGGGCATGGGAAAGGATTGCCAGCGTAAAAGAGAAGAGAAGCGCGTTAGATAACCCAAAATTCCCCCAGGAGTTGTCCCCTTGTTAACTCATTCGGGACGTCTCTTTAGAGGCTCTTTTTCAACGGGATACAGCACTGGGAATACGCAGGAAGTGACACAAAAGTGCCGTACTTGCATTTATTTTTTATTGAGTGGATTGTCGAAACAGATACCAACGTGTCAAGAAACAGCCATGGTGGTACCAGTATTCCTCTTAAATGCAAGGAATACCTGACGGGATCCACCACGACTACATATAGCAGGAGAACAGCTTGAAACTGTTCGGAAATATCTGGTACGCCCAGCAGGATTCGAACCTGCGACCTACGGCTTAGAAGGCCGTTGCTCTATCCAGCTGAGCTATGGGCGCATGAGTGAGAGCAATAATACTCGAACTTTTATGAAAATCAACCTTATTCTGGTTTGATACCCTCAGAACCTTATTCCCTCTGTTTACTGCGCAGCACATACCAGCAGCTGATGAAGCTCTGGCGGCAGACTTCATCGGTAATACTGGCCGCCCGGGCACAGAAAAAGTCCTGCTCTTCTTTTGAGGGAGGGATTATATCCACCTTTGGAGGCCGAAGGGTGCGCTGGGGAATAAAGACCTTCCCCTTCCTCGGCAACGCCATGCGCACGTCACGGATTCGCCCCACGGTAAGTGCTTGATTAACCGCATCTTCAATCTCTATTTTTCGATATTGAAATTCGGTCATCCAGGAGGAGTTAGCCACTTCAAGCCAGAGGACATCCCGATCAATACGCACCGGAGCAGCGTGATCGGCAATCTCCTTCTCCACCAGTTCAGGCCAGCGGGTGAAGATAGAATAGAGCTCAAGCTGCTTCTCCCAGCGATTCGCCTTGACAAGAGAGGCCATCACCTTTCCAACCTCATCCCCGTCCAGCTCAAATCTATTTTTTTTCTTCTCGCTGTTCATAGCACCCATGGTATGGAGAATATTCACCTCAGCCATACCATATTTTCTACATAATAAAAATGCCGAACCGACTCCTCGGGGAGCCGGTTCGGCAGAAATCAAACAAAAGCCGGATAAGAGTTCTGAAAATCAGTAGATGCTGAGGTATTCATCAAGTTCCCAGTCAGTGACAGCGATACGGTAACTATCCCACTCTTTCTCTTTTGCAGTGATATATTTCTCATAGATATGGGGTCCGAGGGTGGTCTTCGAGAGAGGATTGGCCTTGAGCTGCTGCACTGCCTCGTAAAGATTGGAGGGGAGAATCTTGATTCCTTCCTGCTCCATCTCGGCAAGGGTCATCTGGAAGATGTCTTTTTTCGTCTCGGGAGCGGGCTTGAGTTTATTTTTCACACCATCAAGACCACTGTTCAGCATCATGGCAAAGGCAAGATATGGATTACATGCCGGGTCCGGGGAACGAATCTCTGTCCGGGTAGAGAGCCCGCGGGAAGCGGGAATACGAATGAGAGCGGAGCGGTTGGATGCCGACCATGCACAATATACCGGTGCTTCATAGCCGGGAACAAGACGCTTGTAGGAGTTGACGATCGGGTTGGTGACTGCGGTGAATGCAGCCGCATTCTTCAGGCAACCGGCAATGTAGGAGTAGGCAACTTCAGAAAGCTGCAGTTCGTCGGCCTCGTCAAAGAAGGCATTGGTCCCGTCGAGGTTAAAGAGTGACTGATTCGTATGCATGCCGGAACCATTGATGCCAAAGATCGGTTTCGGCATGAAGGTAGCGTAGAAACCATAGCGGGCAGCAACGGTCTTTACAACCCACTTGAAGGTAACCGTGTTGTCGGCAGCGGCAAGTGCATCTGCATATTTGAAGTTGATCTCATGCTGCCCCTCGGCAACCTCATGGTGGGAAGCCTCAATTTCAAAACCCATCTTTTCAAGGGTTTCAATAATCTCACGACGGCAATCATTCCCGGTATCTTCCGGATCGACAGAGAAGTAGTTGGCAACGTCGTTGGTGATAGTGGTAGGAGCACCATCTTCATCTTTTTCAAAGAGGAAAAACTCTGCTTCGGTCCCGACGTTCATTGTGTAACCAAGCTCTTTTGCCTCGGCCAGAACCCGCTTGAGGTTTACCCGCGGGCAACCTTCGAAAGGAGTGTGATCAGATTTGTAAACATCACAAATAACCCGGGCTGCAGCCACACCGTGCTTGTTCCGCCAGGGCAGAACAGTGAAGGTGTCATAGTCCGGCTTGAGATACATGTCAGATTCATTAATCCGGGCAAAACCATCGATAGAAGAACCGTCGAACATCATCATCCCGTCCAGAGCTTTCTCGATCTGGCTCTTGGGGATAGCCACGTTTTTCATGAAGCCAAAGATATCAACGAACTGGAGGCGGAAGAAACCAATATTTTCCGCCTCAATAATTTTCATAATTTCTTCTCTGGTCATATCCATACTCCTTTTTTAGTTGTCTCCGAGAGGAATCCTCCCGATAATTTCGCTGTCAAACAGTACGCTGTAATTCTGAAGCCCTTATGCTTCCATCAGCATTGAAGGAAACATAACATTTAGAGCATAAACTGCAATATAATTTTAAATTCTACAACATATTTGTTATTTTTAGCCCTGAAAAGAGCCCCGAAGTCTCACTCCTCTTCCCTGTCACTCATATCTCCCAGAACCATAGTCTCAATTTTTTCCTTCAGCGCCGTATCCGTCACCTTGCCTCCGGAGGAATCAAGAACATAAAAGACATCAATCAGCAGCTCCACTTCCGTAGCGATATAAGCACGATGAATGTGCAGTCCTAAATCAGCCAGACGCTGGGTGAGACGGTACAACTGACCTGGCAGATCCGGCGCATGCACCTCAATAACGGAATACTTGTCAGAAGAGGCATTATCGATCATCACCCTGCTGCGAACTTCTCCGACCAGTTTGCTGAGGGTTTTCCTGCGGACATCCTCAAGCATGGCGTAAAGCCTTTCAGCAAGGGGGAAGCGATGAGAAAATACCTGATCAAGCTGTTCGCCAAACGTATCCCAATCAACCTCATCCGGCTTCACACCTTCCGGAGGCATGACATGAAGGACATCAACGACCGTACCATCCTCCCAGGTAAAGATCCGGGCACGACTCACTGAGAGCCCATAAAGAGTGAGCAGGCCACAGATTTTGGCAAGCACACCGGGAGCATCTGCGGCCATGATCAAAACCTCCCACCCTTTCTCCTCAGGCTCCGCAGAGACAAAGGAGCGTTGACGAATCCGCTGATAATTGTCCCGGTGAGCACGCAGATGAGAGATAACAACTCCGGTGGAGAAGGTGCTGATGTAATCACTATTGAGTGACGCCACAGGCATGCGCACCGATTCATCGCCCAAAGCCTCAGTCAGCTGACCACGCAGCCATTCCACGCCTTCCTCATCACGGTCGGATCCGAGAGAAGCTGCTCCGCCGCTGAGAACACTGCCGACCCGCAGATACATTTCCTCAAGCAGCGTCGCCTTCCAGTCACTCCACGCAGACGGGCCGGTCGCCCGGGAATCAGCAACAGAAAGGCAGTAGAGCATGGTCAGTCGGTCGGAAGTGCCAATAAGTTCGGCGCAGCGCTCAATAAATTCCGGGTCGTCAAGGTCCCGCCGCATGGCACTCTCCGGCATAAAGAGGTGATAGCGGATCAAAAAATCAAGATCATCAACCTCTTCCAGCGTAAAGTTGAGCCGTGTGGCAATATTGCGGGCAACCCCGGCCCCCTCAATGGAGTGGTCCCGACCGCTGCCTTTTCCAATGTCATGGAGAAGCGCAGCGAGATAGAGGACTTTCGGTTCGGCGAGATTTTCGGTGAGATTCAGTGGCTGAAGCCCGGTAAGTGCCGCATGAACCTCGCTGACCGCCTGCAGGGAGTGCCGATCCACTGTATAGATGTGATAGAGATCATACTGGGCAAGGCGATGAATACGCGTAAACTCGGGAATTATCTTGTCGAGCAGCCCCGTCTCCAACATCGTAACCAGCACGCTGAGGGCATCTTTTGCCTCCATCATGCAGGCGAAAAAGGCTTTGGCCAGTCTTGGTGAACGACGCTCCTTGTCTCCAAAAGCTGGAAGCATCCGCATTACCAGCTGGCGGGTGCGGTGGTGCAGGGGAAGACCGGTGCGGGCCATGGCGAGATAGACACGGATCAGCAACTGCGGTTTTTTCTTCACCTGTTCCTGAGACGCAGTGAGCTGAATACGCCCCCCTTTGATCTCAACGCCCTTCTCCAGAACCTTGTCTGCGGCTCTGCCACTGCGGTCAATAAGCCCCAGCACATCATCGACATGCTCAAAAAAGAGGTTCGCTGCACGGTGAATAGTTTCCAGCGCACCGTAGACATCGGCCATGAAGAGCTCGACGGCACGCCCGCCTTCGCTGTCGGTATAGCCTAACAGTCCGGCCAGTTCAGATTGCTGCTCAAAATAAAGAAGGTCAGTCTTGCGACCGCTGAGATAGTGAGCATGACAGCGCAGTCTGCAGAGGAAGGTCTCGGCATTGGCCAGATTCTCCCGTTCACTGGGAAGCAGCAGACCTCCATTTTCGAACTCCTCAAGTCCGCGCAGGCCGAAAACAACCTGCCCGGTCCACAACATTGCCTGAAAATCACGCATACCACCGCGCCCATCCTTGATATGCGGTTCAAGAAGCCAGGCATCACTGCCGTAACGGGCGAGGCGCGACTCGCGAAATGCCTTCATCTGGCGAACAAAGCCCTCACGATTACCTGCAGCAAATTTGGACTGGAAGGCCTTCTGCAGTTTGTCAAACAATTTCTGTGAACCACAGAGCAGACGGGCATCAAGCAGAGCAACCTGAAAAAAATACTCCTCTTTCGCATGCTCAATTGACTCCTTCACCGTGCGCACACCATGCCCAAGCTCCACGCCGCTGTCCCACAGCGGATAAAAAAGCGCATCCGCCACGTCGGTAATCTTCTTCTTTGCCGCCGGGGAGTAAAGGACCATCAGATCCACATCGGAACAGGGAAACATTTCCTGCCGCCCGTAGCCGCCGAGGGCGACCACCGCAACATCCTCCGACGTAGTGCCGTCCCAGCCACTGGCACAAAGAGAGAGGATAAATTCATCCACGACATCGCTGTATGCATGGGTAAAGTCAGCGCAGCTGATAATCTGCCCTTCACACCATTCCCGATGCAGCCGCTCTCGTTCCTCTTTAAATCGATTGAGCATAATTATACCGCAGCCTCGCCCTCTTCTCCGGTGCGAACCCGAATTACGCGCTCTACCGGATAAACGAAGATTTTACCGTCACCAATTTTACCGGTATTAGCCGCCTCCCGGATACGATCCACAGCCTCATCGGCGAGAGAGTCTGCCACCACCGTTTCAATTTTTACCTTCGGCAGGAAATCAACGAGATACTCTGCCCCGCGATAAATCTCGGAATGTCCCTTCTGGCGTCCATACCCCTTTACTTCGCAGACCGTCATCCCCGCAATACCGAGTTCACTGAGAGCTTCTTTCACTTCATCAAGCTTGAAAGGCTTGATGATTGCTTCGATTTTTTTCATGGTAGGCTCCTTGAAAAATTTCACAGTTGCGTAACAAATTTTCTTTACTCTACATAAAATTGTGCCATTTTTGTAGTCTAATCTTTGTACAATCCCAGGTTGCAGCAACCTGCATGGACAAAGAAACACGCTAAGGAAAAATTTTGAAGGAATATTACTTTTTTTGGTATTTTTTCCACCTTATCGTGTTTAATATTATAAGAATCTCTATAGTATTATAGAAATAATAAGCCAACAATTCAGCATTACACAGAAGATCATGAAGGTAAACAACACAAACCGCCGCACCATCTGGATAGATCCACAGGACCCGCACATCGTACGTGTTTTTGATCAACGCCTGCTTCCATGGAAAATCGTGGAAGAGCCCCTCTGCCGCCCCGAAGACGCCATCCGAGCTATAAAAGAGATGTATGTCCGCGGAGCCGGGTTGATAGGAGCAACTGCCGGCTATGGGATGTATCTTGCGTCCATGGCCGCTCCGGTGAACGATGATGCCGGATTCATGGAGTATATGGAACGCTATGGAGAAGAGCTGAATGCTGCCCGCCCCACTGCCCGGAACTTGAAATGGGCAATTGATCGAGTTCTTGCGGCAATCCGCCCCGCCATCGGCGCAGAAGAAAAACAGCAGGCGGCGCGCCAGACAGCCGGAGAAATTGCAGATGAAGATGCAGATTTCTGCCGCCGCATAGGTCTTCATGGCAGAGAGTTGATTCGAGCAATAAGCGAGGAAAAAGAGGGGGAGAGAGTCAATATTCTCACCCACTGCAACGCCGGCTGGCTTGCCTTTGTGGACTATGGCAGTGCTACCGCTCCAATTTACGCCGCCCGCGACGCCGGTATTGACCTGCATGTATATGTAGATGAGACCCGCCCGTGGAATCAGGGTGCGCGACTCACTGCATGGGAGCTGCAGCAGGAGGGAATCCCCTGCACCCTGATCTGCGACAACACCGGCGGTCATCTGATGCAGCGCGGCATGGTGGATATGGTACTTGTCGGCTCCGACCGTACAACCCATACCGGCGATGTCGCCAACAAAATCGGTACATACCTCAAAGCTCTTGCCGCCCGGGACAATAACATTCCGTTCTATGTCGCTCTCCCCTCCTCCACCATTGACTGGGAGATGGAAAGCGGCAGGCAGATTCCCATCGAAGAACGCTCTCCCGAAGAGGTCACCTCAGTGATGGGTGTAGACGCCGCCAGCCGCATTCAGACCCTGCGCATCACTGCTGAAGGGACAAAGGCTCTCAACTGCTCCTTTGACGTAACGCCAGCGAGACTCGTCAGTGCACTTATTACGGAACGGGGAGTAACTGCGGCAAACCGGGAATCGATTCATGCCCTTTTTGGCAGATAAATTGCGGAGGGGAGAGTTTCTGACGAGATAAACGTTTCACGTAAGAGGAGCTTGAAGAACCTTTGTATTTCGTTCGTATTCGAGTCGCAGCAGGAAATTTACCGCAGGTAGATGAGTCCCCTGGAAATTATTTTCCCCTGCAACGAAGAAGGTGGTGGAATACTGGCCATTCAATGTTCACGCAAGTTAAATCATGACAGTCATTTATCCCGAAAAGGAGAAAAAATGGAATTGAGAAAATTTGCCCGTTATCCCAGTGAGAATCTGATAGATTACACCCCTCTGGACCATAAAGGTAATATGCAGCCGTGGGAGTTGAGCAAAACACTGGACATATCCCTTGACGGACTGCAGATCGAGACAAGGTCTCCCCTTAAAAACAACACCCTTCTGCATATGATCATGAGCCTCAATGACCATCTCATTCATATTGAAGGAGTCACGATTTACTGCAACCGTAAAGAACGCAAATATGTTGCCGGACTCAGTTTCCAGAAGATTCCATCCCCGGAGCGCCGCAAGCTGCAGTCTTATCTTGAGGAATTGGCTTAAGGGAACCTTGAATAAAGCTGCTTCCACAGCTGCAAAAGCGCGACAGGAAAGATTCCTGCCGCGCTTTTTTATGCCTTCCTGTAGAAAAGGTGCGCCTCTCAGTTCTCACCCACTCGGCCGTAGGCATCTTCAAAACGAACAATATCATCCTCCCCCAGATAACTGCCGAGCTGAGTCTCGATAAGCTCCAGTGGAATCACCCCCGGATTTTCCAGCCGATGAACATTACCTGCCGGGATATAGGCAGCCTCATTCTCATACACCAGTTTTACGGATTCACCATTGGTTATCCGCGCAGTACCGCTCACCACCACCCAGTGCTCATTGCGATGATGATGTTTTTGCAGGGAGAGTCTGGCCCCCGGGGTAACGGTGATACGTTTGATCTGAAAGCGCGGCTGGATCTCCAGGACAGTGTAACTGCCCCAGGGGCGATAAACCGTAGTGTGAACGTTATATTCACTGCGTTTCGCTTTCTTCAGAATGTTGACCACCTTTTTCACATCCTGGGCTTGAGACATGGGGGCAACCATCACCGCATCATCGGTCTCAATAACAAGGGTATCCTCAAGGCCGACGGCAGCAACAAGATGTTTGTGAGACTCAATGATACAGTTCTTTACTCCTTCCAGAATCACGTCACCACTGGTGACGTTACCGTTCTCATCCTTCTTCCGTACATCCCAGAGCGCCTTCCACGACCCGATATCACTCCAGCCGATGCTCGCCGGTACCACTGCAGCATTCTGCGTTTTCTCCATCAGGGCATAGTCGATGGAATCCTCTGGTGATTCGGCCATACTCTCCGCGTCGAAGCGGAAAAATCGACCGTCCTGAGTTCCTCGCACCACAGCCTGTCCCATTGCGGAGAGGATCTCCGGCGCATAGTGCTCAAGCTCTGTGAGGATGGTACCAATGGTGAAAGCGAACATTCCGCTGTTCCAGAGAAAATTTCCCTGCTGCAGATAATGGGCAGCAGTTTCTTCATCAGGTTTTTCCTTGAAGGAGAGAATTGAAGAGTCCTCACCCTGTTCAATATAGCCATATCCGGTCTCGGGTGCAGTGGGGCGAATACCGAAGGTAACCACCGCCCCTTTCGCTGCGAGGGCCACCGCTTTTTCTATAACACGGGAAAAAGCCTCCGGTTTACTGATGACATGATCGGCCGGCAGCACCAGCAGCATGACCCCGTCATCATCCCCGCGATGCCTGCAGAACTGCGCAACCCCGGCGACGGCCGGCGCCGTATTACGCCCGGACGGCTCAAGCAGGACACTCATCTCTTTCGCCTGCACCGCATCCCCAAGTTCATCTATCTGAGCAAGAGTGACATGCCGGTGCGGCTCGCCCACAACAACGATTGGCGGCAGCACGCCGGGGAGATCGCAGGCCCGCAACAGGGTGTTCTGCAACAGAGAAAACTCCCCGGTAAGGCTTAGCAGCTGCTTGGGATAAAGTTTGCGGGAGAGCGGCCAGAGACGAGAGCCCGAGCCACCCGCGAGAATTACAGGTTGGATCTGTGTCATTTTTTTCACCTTTGAGACCTTGAATATGAACGAAATACAAGATTATTCAAGATTCCCCTTTGTTTTAGACGAGTTTTCAACCCCGTATAATTGCCAGAAGTTCTGCTGTTTTCCGCTCCATCAGGCCCCGGTCACCGCGACTCTCCACGTTAAGACGCAGCAGTGGTTCGGTATTGGATTTGCGGATATTAAAGCGCCAGTCGGGAAAGGCTGTCGAAAGGCCGTCCACTTCGCTCTTTTCTCCGCCGGCAAAGTGTTTCTCCACCTCAGCGATCACCGCATCGGCATCGGAGACTGTGCTGTTTATTTCTCCAGAGACAGGAAATGCAGCGACCCGCTCCGCCACCAGTTCGCTGAGCCGCCTGCCGGTACGACTGACCAGAGCAGCAATGAGCAGCCAGGGAATCATCCCGGAATCACAATAGCCGAAATCCCGGAAATAATGGTGGGCGGACATCTCCCCGCCGTACACCGCATTTTCCCTGCGCATCCGGTCCTTTATGAAGGCATGGCCGGTTCGGGTGATAATCGGTTTCCCACCTGCTGCGGCGATGACCTCTTCGCTGTTCCAGGTCAGGCGCGCATCATAGAGAATCCTGCTGCCCGGCGCACTCTTCAGCATCTCCTGTGCCAGCAGACCGACAATATAATACCCCTCAATAAATTCGCCCCGCTCGTCCCAGAAAAAGCAGCGGTCAAAATCGCCATCCCAGGCAATTCCAAAATCAGCACCGGACTGGCGTACCGCTTCAGCGGTCTCTTCTCTTCTCTCCGGCAGCAGTGGATTGGGAACCCCTTTTGGGAACGTGCCGTCCGGCTGGTTGTTGATTTTAACGAAGGTGACAGGAAGGACCTGCTCCAGGCGGTCGACAATGGCTCCAGCACAGCCGTTACCGGCATTGACAACGAGAGTCAGCGGCTTCAGTTCCGCGACATTTACATACCCGAGCAGATGCTCGATGTAATGAGACTTGTTGTCACGGGCGGTAATTGTTCCACGGTGCCCCTGCGGAGCAGGTTCGCGCCCCTCCTCCAGCAGACGTTTCATCTCCAGCAGACCGGATTCGCCGGTCACCGGTTTCGCACCGCGTATCACAAACTTCATGCCGTTGTAATCCTTTGGGTTATGACTTGCGGTAACAACCACTCCGCCGTCCACACCCTCTTTTTCAAGGCTGAAGGCGGCGTGGTAGATCTCCTCCGTACCGCAGAGACCGAGGTCGAGGACATCAACGCCCATCTCTGTCAATCCCTCCATCAGTGCTGCCGCCAGCTCCCCACTGGAGAGCCGGATATCACGCCCGACGACCACCTTTGTCAAGCCATAGACCCCCGCGAAGGCCCGTCCGATTCGGCGGGCAAGCCCGGCATTCAGTTCGGACGGCACTCTGCCGCGGATATCGTAGGCGGTAAAACATGCAAGACTGTCAGCCATTTGCCATTCCTTTTCAGTGTAATTTCGTATATATTGGCGCCTTATAAATGTGCAGAATTCGTTGAATGTACCTCTTTTTACCAACAACTTCAATTTGGTCATCCATGAAAGGAATAATCCTCGCCGGAGGCTCCGGCACCCGCCTCTATCCCCTCACTCGCGCTATCTCCAAACAGATGATTCCGGTATATGACAAACCGATGATTTACTACCCGTTGTCGGTACTCATGCTTGCAGGAATACGTGAGATTCTCATCATCTCCACGCCAAAGGACCTGCCCCTCTTCGAGCAGCTTTTCGGCGACGGTTCCCAGCTCGGTATCTCCATTGAGTATGCAGAACAGCCGAAGCCGGAGGGTCTGGCACAGGCCTTTCTTATCGGCCGGGAGTTCATCGGAGATGACTCCGTCGCCCTGATTCTCGGCGACAACATCTTCTTCGGCCCCGGATTCACACGAATTCTCCGTGAAGCAGCAGAACTGAAAACCGGTGGACTCATCTTCGGCTACCTCGTCCGCGACCCAAAACGTTACGGCGTTGTTGAGTTTGATAAAGACCGGCGAGTAATCGGCATCGAGGAAAAACCAGCTGTGCCAAAATCGAAATATGCCGTTCCTGGTCTGTACTTCTACGGCAATGAAGTCGTGAAGATTGCCGAAAACGTCACCCCTTCCCCGCGCGGCGAACTGGAGATCACCGACGTCAACAACGAATATCTGCGTCGCGGCACTCTCAAGGTACAGCCCCTCGGCCGCGGCTTCTGCTGGCTCGATACCGGAACCCATGAATCACTGCAGCAGGCCTCAAGTTATATTGAGGCAGTACAGGAGCGGCAGGGCCTGAAGGTGGCCTGTCTTGAAGAGATCGCCTGGGAACTCGGTTATATCAGCCTCTCAGACGTAGAGGCGCTGGCACAGGACATGTTGAAAAATCAATATGGCCAGTATCTGATGGATTTTGTCACACAACAACGGCTGGAGGAAACAAAATGAAGATTCTTATCACTGGTGCCGGCGGCCAGCTCGGCCGCGACTGCCAGAGTGTCATGGCGGAACATGAAATACTGCCCTGCACCCGTAGAGAACTTGATATCGCTGACGCCGATGCGGTTGCCACACTGCTGGAGAAAGAGCGGCCGCAGGTGATTATCAACGCCGCCGCCTATACCGCCGTAGATAAATGCGAAACGGAGAAAGAA
>JBFHIO010000004.1:0-15670 GCA_041596435.1 Desulforhopalus sp.
CAGCAGCAGGATGAAGGCCGCCAGCATCATGGTGGAAAGCTCCATTGTGCCGGGGATGGTGAAAGAAAAAAGGCGGCGCAGGCTGACATCAAGGGTCGTGAGAAACATCATGGGCAGGAGGAGGAACATGGCCGAAAATGCCAGTATGCGCGTACTCCTGTGGACCATTCGTTGAAAGGTTTCCATAATAACGTCGGTTGTTTCAGTCAGAAGGGTTTGCTGTTTCCCCGAGCCATTCTTCGGGGGTTGCTACGGGGGTAACGTCATGTTTCTGTAAAATCTCGGTGAGCTGCAGTACAACATCCTTCGCCTTCGCCGGATTTTTCTGTTCCTGAACCCAGTCGCGGGTTACCTGCTGATAGGATTTGAACCACTCTTTCTGCGTTGCCGGGTCGAGTTCATGAAGGATCATTCCTTTTTCTTGAAGATCCGTCATCATTTCACCGTAACTTGCCTTGTTCAACCCGCCGGTGGTGCGGTAGGGATTATGGGCAAGGCGGGTGATCAGTTCCTGCATATCCGGGGGGAGTTTCTTCCACTTTCTTTGATTATAGACAACTCCCTCGGTGACACAGCCGAAGGTGGCGATAACACCGTGATGGAGTACTTCATAGAGTTTAAAGGCTTCAACCAGTGGTGGACAGGTGACCACGCCGTCAATGGCGCCGGAATCCAGCGAGGTATAAACATCGGAGAGGGGCATGAAGACCGGCTCCGCCCCGAGGTTTTTGATGTAGCGGGTCTGCATTCCCCCCGGTGTTCTGATTTTCAACCCCTTCAGGTCGGCCAGTTGTGTGACCGGTTTGCGGGTCCACAGGAAGGACTGGATGCAGCCGTTCAGTTCCAGGACATGAATTCCCTTGAACTCCTCTTTTAGAGATTTTTCGTAGAGTTCATTGCCGATATCCGCAGCCAGATCTTTGCCGTCGACCCACATGGCCATGGAGAGAATTTCAGAGAGGGGGAATTTGCCTGGTGTCCAGGTGAGGGTGAAGTAGCCCATGTCGCTGATGCCTTTTTTCACCAGTTCATAGTGTGCTGGTCCCTTGCCGAGGGCTCCTCCGGCATACATGGTGTAATCGAACTGTCCGTTGCTCTCCGTCTTTATCTTCTCCATCAGCGGTTGCCAGACGGTCTGGACCTCTTTACTCACTGCCGGGTGCCAGGTGGAAAATTTAATAGTGGTGGTCTTCGCGGAAACACCGGTGGAGGTGAGTAAAAAAAGAAGCAGGATCGAGGCACTGAGCGCCAGTCCCGTGATAGAACGTTTCATCGTGATCTCCCTTGTATGCATGATGGTATAATTCGCAGGGTTGAAGCCCCCCTTTTATTCCATTAATAATACCATGGAATCAGTGGAACTCACTCTTTTTGGCAGAGATCTGATGAGATTCTGGTCCGTTCCGTTACGATTGCCGCCACCGTAGAGACAAGGCCTGCCTCGTCTGTTTCTATACACCATCGCTGGAATGCCCGTCGTGTCAGTTTCCCCGGATGGTGATGCAATCCTGTCGTTGCAGCTGCGTCAATTGCCACATCCCATCAATCCATGGCTCTTCCTGTAAAGAACAGGAACATTTTTTTGCATGGCGGGATGCGTAAGCAGTGAAAGGGGCCATGTTCTCAGGCTGAACACAAAAAAAAGGACCTCTTCCCCGCAGGGAAAAGGTCCTTTTTCATCTTCTGTCCTCAGCTTCTTACAGGAAGAAGTAGACGGCAAAAGCGCCGGTGAGTGACATGGTGATGGTGTAGGGCATCGCGAGCAGGACCATCCGACCGTAAGAGAGGCGGATAACCGGAGCCAGAGCGGAGGTCAGGAGGAAAAGAAACGCTGCCTGGCCGTTCGGAGTTGCTACACTGGGAATATTGGTCCCCGTGTTGATGGCAACCGCGAGTTTGTCGAAATGGAACATGATTTCTTCCGCAATTTTTGCCGCATCCGGTGTCAGGGTGGCAAAGACGGTGGATCGTTCCATCTCGGGATCAGTGAGCTCAGACATCAGCTCAGCGCCAATGTTATGCATGATTGCAATAATATCTTTTGCCTTCTGTGCCATCTCCGGAGCGAGTGAATTCACAAACTCAGTGCGGTTGAGAGAGGGATCGCTGAGTTGTGCAATCAGTGCCTGAGAGTTGATATCAGAGAGAGAGGAAATCTGATTGGAGGTGATGGCGCCAAGATGTTGACCAATGGTAAGGATATCCGGCAGCATGCCAAGGTTTTCGGCAATGTGCATCTTGGTCTGGCTTACATAGACCGTGGCGACGAAGACGTTGTCGGAGATGGCGGAGAGTACGCCGTTGGCCACATAATAGGCCAGCAGCTGCATCTGCCCTTTGAGGGAGAGAACGTAGTCAATGATCGGAACAAAGAGGTCCTGTTCATGGATTACCGCAACGATGGAGAAAAAGACCACCAGCAGGGCGGTAAAAGGGAGGGCTTCCTCAAAGGCATGTCCGATCTGATTCTCCTGAGTCACGCCGGTGAAAGCGGTGAGCAGAATAATGACTGCCAGACCGATGATACCAACCTCGGCGAGGTGCAGGGCCAGGGCAACGATGAGAAAAAGACCAACAAGTGCCTGGATGATGAGTTTCAGTTTTCCTGCGGTGCCGCGTTCTGCTTCCATCTTCACCTCGGTTTCGAGGAGATGGGAGCGGATATTACCAGGCATGGTAAAACCATAGGTGAAGATCTTGAAGTGCTCTACGCCCAGACAGGTGAGCAGACCGACAGCGAGTACCGGCATGGAGACTGGGGAGACCTCTTTCAGGAAGGGGATAAAGTGCCATCCCATGGTTTCGGCGATGAGCAGGTTCTGTGGCTCACCGACCATGGTGCAGACGCCGCCAAGAGCGGTTCCTACTGCCCCGTGCATCATCAGGTTGCGCAGGAAGCCGCGAAACTGCAGGAGGTCAGCACGGACTGCGTCGTTGAAGGCCTCATCGTCCACGAGATTTTTCGCCGGGCGGGAGGCGGCACTTGATGCGTATTTGTGATAGACCTCGTAAAAGCTGTAGGCTACGGCGATGATAACCGCGGTTACGGTAAGGGCATCAAGGAAGGCGGAGAGGAAGGCCCCGGCCATGCAGAAGAGCAGGGCTATCTTCTTCTTCGACTGCACCCGCACAAGCAGACGGGTGAAGGTAAACTGCAGAAAATCCTTCATGAAGTAGATACCGGCAACCATGAAGATCAGCAGAAGTATGACCGGGAAGTTGATCAATGCTTCTTCATAAATGGTTTTGGCCGGTGCCATGCCGATGACTACTGCCTCAATGGCGAGCAGACCTCCCGCTGGCAGCGGATAGCATTTCAGTGCCATGGCGAGGGTGAAAATGAATTCACCAATGAGTACCCAGCCGGCGACAAAATGGCTGCCATAGATGAATAGAAACGGATTGGCTACAAGGAAGGCGAGAATCACCAATTTGTACCACAGGACAGTGTTCCCGAGGAAGAGCTTCAGGAAACTTGCGGGATAAGACTGATCTTTCATGGTTCTCCTTTTTTGTTGAGGGTTCAGTTTTTTTGCATCAGCGTGGATTGTCTTTATTTCTTTATTTATCGGGAGGAACGTTGCAGACGTGGTCTGGCAGGATTTTTACATCAGGCTGTCTGCGGGCATAGATCCAGAGGAGTCCGCAGACTGTGCCGATGACCAGGTTGCTTCCTGCCATGGCTTGAATCTGGTGGCCCGGGAAGTTGGAGGTGATCATCATGCCGACAGTGCCGAGGCCAAGGGTGAAAAAACTGATCAGGGCAGAGAGGGATCCGGTGTCGGTATCCATCTGCTCAAGCATCAGGTTGGTGTTCGGTACTCTGGTAACGGTGACCGCGAGGGTCCCGGGAATCATTGACAGGGCAAAAAGATATGGTGAAAGAGGGGCAATGGTGGCGAGCATAAGGGCGCAGAGGAGAATCATGCCGTAGCTTGCGGTGACAATGACCTGCCAGCTTATCCGCTTTGAGATCCATACGTAGAGCATTGGGCCGATTACTGCACAGATGGCATTGAAAGAGAAAATAATGCTGAAAGCCTGCTCGCTGAGATGAAACTGGCCTATATAAACGTAGGATGCTGAGCCGATGAAACCGAGAATTACCGCCTGGGTGAGTGTAAAGGGGAGTAAAAGAAGTCGAAAACCTCTGTTGCCCAGTACGACAAAAAGTCTCCCCCACGACTGCAGTAGAGATCCCTGGTAAAGATCTTCCTTCTCCAGTGTCTCTACAAAAAAGAGGGTGACGATGAAGGCGAGTGTCCCGACACCGGCAAGGAGCATGAAGCTCGCCCGCCACGAAAAATACTTGAGCAGTATCGCCCCGAGGATGGGGGCAACGACCGGGGCTATGGTTACCAGGGACATTACCAGAGCCATCGCCCGCTCGCGTTCCCTTCCGGTGTAAATGTCCTTGACGATGGCTGTGCCGATAGCGGTGGACGCACCTCCGCCGAAGGCCTGGACAACGCGCATGAGGATCAGTGTCTCTATATTAGGAGCGAAAGAGCAGCCGACAGAAGCGAGGGCATAAATAAATGTTCCGGAGAGGAGCATCGGGCGGCGGCCATATTTCTCACTCAGGGGGCCCCAGAAAAGCAGTGATCCGGCATAAACAATAAAGAAGACGGCGAGGGTTAAATTAACTGCGGCCTGGCTGGCGTTGAGAGCGTTAACCATCTCCGGCAGGGCTGGCAGATACAGGTCGGTGGAGAGCGGCGGAAATGCACTGATGAGTGCCAGCATGGCAAATATACCGCTGTTGCCGAGATTTTTCTGATGGACGTTCACTGCTTTCTGCTCACATTAAATCACAGGGAAAAAGTGCATGTCAGACCGGTCTGCCTGAACCCAAACAAAATATATTACAAGGATAGTAATTTTTTCACAAATAAAAGCGAAGACCGTGACATCTTTCCCCATATTGGCATTATTTACTGAAAATGTCTTAATCTGAGAAAAAGCTATTGTTCGACAGGCTCGGGGGCGGCTTCGTTTTCCTGCGGGGCGTGTTTCTCCCAGCTGTTTTCGGCACGGAAAAGCAGCGTATTGAACTGATTGATCTCTTCTTCACTAAAGTCGGCGAGCAGGCGGTTCATAGCCTCTCGTTCTACCTCAAGAAAGCTTTTCAACACCGCCTCGCTTTTGGGGGTCAGGTAGAGGTGGGCGCTGCGCCGATCGTGCCGGTCGCGTTTACGGGTGAGCATGCCGGCCTTTTCCAGACCGGAGACAAGACGGGCAATCTGCCCCTTGTCTTTGAGCATTACATCCCTGAGTTGTCGCTGGGTGCTGATCCCGGTGGCTTCAAGGACGTGAAGAATCTTCATGTGGCTCGCGGTGAGACGGATGTCACGCCGTTTCAGCTCGATCTGAATCCACGACTGAGTCTTAAACATGACCATCGACAGCAGGTCACGGGTTGGTTGAATGGAATTCATGAATACTCCTTCTTTTCTGGTGGTTGATTTGGTCAACGAATTCTTTCGAATGTAGCCGGCTGGAGTGTTGTTGTCAATTCTCAGGAAAGTGGGCAGAATTGACGGAAGTGCGGCGATATGGTAGTACTTCCAATGCCGTCGGCGGGCAATGCCGGTAGAAGAAAAAAATTTTTCAAGGTGATAGCATGGGCGAATTGCGTTTCTGGTGCAGAGTGGGGTTTGTGGCGCTGCTGTTGATCGGTCTCTGGCAGTTCCTTTTCGCCGACAGGGCCGAGGTCCTTCTGCATGTTGATACGAATCAGCGGTCCATTTTCAAAATCTACTACCGCAGCGCTGGCGAAGGCTGGTCTGAACATCGGGTGAAAATGGCCTCCCTCGGGCGCGGAAAATCTGAGTTTGAGTTTCATCTTGCAGACCTGCGGCATATCAGTGAGCTGCGTCTTGATCCACTGGAGAGGAAGGGAGAGATTCGAGTCCTTTCTCTGGCCCTTCACCAGGATGGTTTTGCCCCGCTCGTCCTCACCTCGCCGGAGCATATGAAGCGGCTGGTGCGGGGAAGGGATATTGGGGTAATAACACTGGGCGGGGGAGGCGGTTTCTCCGTCACCAGTGTTGGTCACGATCCCTGCCTCACCTGGAAACTCCCCCCGCTTTCCCCGGTAAAAAACTTCCCATGGGTTGTCGCCCGCATTGTTGTTCTACTGCTGCTTTCCTTCCTGCTGGTTTTCTTCGCACAGAAGCTGCTGCCGCACTGGCTTTTCGTTCCTGGAGGTCTGCTGGTGGTTTTTACCCTGGTTTGTGTGATGGCCGGTGTGAGCAGGTTCAGTGTTCATCCCGATGAGGGGGTACATGCAGCGGCGGCACAATATTACACAAAATATACACTGCCTCCCCCGGTAGGCGATCTGCGGGTGGCTGACACCTACAGTGGCTATGGGGTCTCCCGTCTCTATAACGGTGAGATCGCCTACCTCTTTGCCGGCAAGTTCGCCCGTCTTCTGGCTCCGCTGAATCTGCCTGACTATATAGCGTTCCGGTTTTTCAACGCTGCTTTGCTGCTGACTTTACTCAGCCTTGCTGTCGTCCGGCAGGTCTATCGTATTGTCCTCATGCCGCTGCTGCTTTCGCCGCAGATCTGGTATATCTTCAGTTACTGGAATTCTGAAGCCTTTGCCCTTTTTCTCACCATGATTGCAGCTGCGCAACTGGTGGATGAGCAATCCGCGTGGAACCGTCTTCTTACAGGGGAGAAAATAACCTTCCCCCTGCTGCGTCTGTCTGGCCTGGGGCTGCTGCTTGGCATGCTGCTGCTCTGCAAGCTCAACTTCTTCGTCTTCCTGCTTTTCGTCGGACTCTTTATTCTCTGGCGTTTCTTTTTTAAGGAAATACAGCTCAGGCGGAATGTGGTCCTGCGCATTGTCACCGTAGCCGTTGTCGCTCTTGCCATCTTCGGCGGGGCGAAGTTCTTTGACGCCTGGAACAATGATTTTCGCAAGAGTGAAAGGATGCTGGCCGCCTGTGAGCACTATGCTGAACCTGCTTTTAAACCTTCAACTCCACTGGATAAAAAATTTTTCCGTATGCACATGAAAGACCGGGGGGTACCTGTCAGCCAACTTATTAATATGCGCTGGGGGGAGCTTGCTTTCCGTTCTTCTGTGGGGGAATATGGCTTTACCTCGGTGCCGGGTTCTTTTAACTATTACGACCTGGTACGTGTGTTGATGCTGGCGCTGGGGGGAGCAGTTGTGGTTTCGGCCTTCCTCAGTGGCGGTCTTAAGGGGCTCAGTCTTGTGTCGCTGGCAACAGCCTGCTGCATGGCTCTCATTGTTCTTTCCTTCTACCGATCCTGGACTGCTGACTTTCAGCCCCAGGGCCGCTATTTCCTGCCCATGCTGGGGATTTTTTCGGTGGTTCTTTACCGCTTGCGTGTTTCTCTCAGTAATATTATCACGGTGAGTCTTTCCGGCCTGCTCTTTGTTACCTCGCTTTACAGCTTTATCTTTGTGGCACTGGCCGGGCTGGGCAAAATAACGATGCCCTTTAACTGATGTTTGCGTCGGGGACGGTTTCCGTATAATTTAGGGGAAAAATCCGGTAAGGAGAGATGTGTATGTATGTCTGTATAGATTTTGATGGGACAATCGTGGATCACGAGTATCCCGCAATGGGTCAGCCGGTGCCGAAGGCGATTGACTGGCTGCTCCGGCTGCAGGGGCGTGGCGCCCGTTTCATCCTGTGGACAATGCGTTCCGACAGTGAGGATGCGCCTCTGCTCAGTAATGCAGTGCAGTACCTTGAAGAGAATGGTGTTGTTCTCAGTGGAATCAACAAAAATCCCGAGCAGGCCGAGTGGACCTCCAGTCCCAAGGCGTATGCCAGTGTCTACGTGGATGACTCAGCTGCCGGTTGTCCGCTTATCCAGCCTCGGGGCTTTAAACGTCCCTGTGTCAACTGGAAGAAGGTTGGGCCGATTGTGGAGAATATCCTGTCGTTATAAGGAAAAAGTGTTGATCTTTTTCCGACTGCAAAAAACAAATAATATTTTTTACCCTTTTAACATCATAATTATCCCAAAAGGAGACTTTTATGTCTACCCTGTTCCAGCTCTACCGTAAAGTCAACGACAGCAAGGCCTGGTGTTTTAACGTTGCGAGCAGCCGCCCGCTGAAAGAGGAGGAAGGGGCTGCCCTGCGTCTGATCCTTGCCGACGGTCTGCTGGCCGAAACGGTCCAGCTGCAGCCGGTGCTCACCGGTGAGCGGGTGGTGGAAGTCGGACCGCGGATGAATTTCGCCACAGCCTGGTCCTCGAATATGGTCTCCATCTGCCACGCGGCGGGGCTGGAAAGCATTACCCGGGTGGAGCGTTCGCGCCGCCTCGTGGTGCCCCCGGGGGAAGACGTCGACACTTTTGTCGCCCGCAGTCACGACCGTATGACCGAGTGTCTCTATCCTCAGCCGCTGACCACCTTTGAGACCGGTGTGAAGCCGGAGGCGGTCTACGAGGTGCCGCTCAAGGAGGAGGGACTTGCTGCCTTTGATGCACTTCCCGGGATTTCGATGGACGAGTGGGATCGTAATCTCTATTACGATTATTTCGTAAAAAAGAACGACCGCAACCCCACTATCGTTGAGCTTATGGACCTGAACAACGCCAACTCCGAACACTCCCGCCACGGTTTTTTCCGTGGCAGGCAGGTTATTGACGGGGAAAAGAAAGCTGCCACGCTTTTTGACATGGTTAAAGATACCCTTGTCGCCAGCCCCAGGGGGAGCCGTATCGCTTTTAAAGACAACTCTTCGGCCATTGCCGGCTGTGAGGTGGAGGTGCTGCGCCCCGTGCGTCCCGGTCACCCCTCGGCCTTCCAGCTGGAAACGGTCGAACTGGATCCGCTGCTTACTGCTGAGACTCATAACTTTCCTACCGGCGTTGCTCCTTTCCCAGGTGCGGAGACTGGTTCCGGTGGTCGTATCCGTGACGTTCTCGGTACCGGACAGGGTGCTTTTGTCATGGCGGGGACCGCCGGTTACTGTGTCGGAAGTCTGCACATTCCGGGGTATAAAATGGCATGGGAGCAGGAGTATCCCTGTCCCGATACCCTCGCCGGGGCACTGGAGATTGAGATCTCCGCCTCCAACGGTGCATCCGACTATGGCAATAAATTCGGTGAACCGCTCATCGGTGGATTTACCCGCAGCTTCGATATGCGGGTGGGCGACGAACGCTGGGCTTTTCTCAAGCCGATTATGTTTACTGCTGGTATCGGCCAGATTGACGAACGTCACATTGAGAAGGCTGCAGAAGAGAAGGGGATGATCATTATCCAGGTGGGTGGCCCCGCCTATCGCGTCGGTTTCGGTGGTGGTGCAGCCTCTTCAATGATGCAGGGAGAGAATGAGTCAAGTCTCGATTTCAACGCTGTGCAGCGCGGTGATGCCGAGATGGAACAAAAGATGAGCCGCGTGGTGCGCGCCTGTATTGAGATGGGAGCGCATAATATAGTTGACGTGATCCACGATCAGGGTGCGGGCGGCCCCGCCAACGTACTCAAAGAGCTTGTGGAGCACAGCGGCGGGCGGGTTGATATTCGTAAGATCCATGTGGGAGACCCCACCATGTCGGTGCTGGAGATCTATGTTGCCGAGTATCAGGAGCGTACAGGTTTTCTCATTCGGCCGGATAAGGTGGAACAGTTTGAGGCGATCTGTATTCGCGAGAAGGTCGGGTGTGAGATTCTCGGGGAGGTCTCCGGCGATCTGCGTTTTATTGTCCATGATTCACATGACAATACTACGCCGGTGGATATTGATATCCGTGCTCTGCTTGGCGAAATGCCGCAAAAGACCTTCAGCGACAATCGACGCACTCTTGCCGCTACACCGCTGCAGTTCCCGCAGGTGAGTGTGGATGAAGCTCTTGAGAGGGTTTTGCGCCTCGTCTCCGTGGGCTCCAAGCGTTTCCTGACCAATAAGGTGGATCGCGCTGTTACCGGTCTGGTTGCCCAGCAGCAGTGCTGCGGGCCGCTGCAGCTCACCGTTGGTAATACTCAGGTGGTGGCACAGAGTCATTTCAGTCTCAGTGGTATTGCCAGTTCCATCGGCGAACAGTCGATTAAAATGCTGGTTGATCCGGCTGCCGGGGCACGCATGGCGGTAGGAGAAAGTTTGACCAATCTTGTCTGGGCGCGTATTGCGGATCTGGAACAGGTCAAATGCTCGGCCAACTGGATGTGGGCCCCGAAACTTCCCGGCGAGGGTGCCGCGCTTTACGATGCCTGCGAAGCGATGAGCGTGCTGATGAAAGAGATCGGCGTGGCAGTGGACGGTGGTAAGGACAGTCTTTCCATGGCCACCATGGTGGGAGATGAGATGGTGAAATCGCCACGGGAACTGGTCATATCCAACTATGCGGCGATGCCCGATGTCCGCTGCAAAATAACTCCGGATATTAAACAGCCCGGTTCTGTGCTGCTGTTTGTTGATTTCGGTGAGGGTAAAAATCGCCTCGGTGGTTCTGCGCTGGCTCAGGTTTACGGCCAGGTGGGAGATGAGAGCCCGGATGTGGAGAAGGGTTCTCTGCTGAAAAACGGCTTTCTTGCCGTGCAGAGCTGCCTCAAAGAGGGTCTGCTGCTTGCCGGCCATGATCGCAGTGACGGTGGTCTGATTACCACTCTGCTGGAGATGGCTTTTGCCGGCAACTGCGGGCTGGAGGTTGAGCTTGCCCACAAAGGATCAGCTCTTTCCGCACTCTTTGGCGAGGAGCTTGGTCTGGTGCTGGAATGCAGTGAAGAAAATCTCCCCGCAGTGGAGAAGATCTTCAGCGAAGCCGGTGTGTCGCTGTCAAAAATTGGCAGTACGAAAGCGGAGCAGCACATCGTTGTACGCTGTAACGGCGAAGTCGTCCTTGACCGCGCCATGCCCGAATTGAGGGAGATGTGGGAAGAAACCAGCTGGCAGCTGGAGCGGCTACAGATGAATGCTGAATATGCTGATGAAGAGCGGAGTAACATTCGCGACCGCAGAGGGCCGCAGTATCACCTCCCGTATACCCCCGGTGTCAGTGATCCCGCTCTGTTGCAGACAGCGGAAAAACCGAAGGTCGCCATTCTGCGGGATGAGGGATCGAATTCCGAGCGTGAAATGGCCGCAGCCTTTACCCTTGCAGGATTTGAGGCGTGGGATATCTGTATGAACGACCTGCTCTCCGGTGCTGTCGATCTGTCGCAGGTCCGAGGTCTTGCTGCTGTTGGCGGTTTCTCCTACGCTGATGTACCGGAATCAGCCAAAGGCTGGGCTGCAACCATTTTGCTCAATGATACCATGCGGGAGATGTTCACCGCTTTCTATGAACGGCCGGACACCTTCACCCTCGGCGTCTGCAACGGCTGCCAGCTTTTCGGTCTGCTCGGCTGGGTCCCGCAGGCGGGGCTTCCGGCGGAGCGCCAGCCGCGCTTTATCCATAACCTTTCCGGGCGGTTCGAGTCCCGCTGGGCGACGGTGAAAGTGCAGAACTCCAGGGCGATGATGCTGCAGGGCATGGAGGGTCTCACCTTTGGTATCCATGTGGATCACGGTGAGGGACTGCTGCACTTTCCTGATACCTCTATCCTCGAGATGGTGAAGACGGGCGGTCAGACGCCGATGGTCTTTGTGGACGACAGTGGTGCGGCGACTGAGGCCTATCCCTTCAATCCCAATGGCTCAGTGGAAGGGCTGGCGGGACTCTGTTCCGCGGATGGCCGTCACCTCGCGCTGATGCCTCACCCGGAACGCTGTTTCCTCCCCTGGCAGTGCCACTATCTCCCCGAAGAGATGAAGGAACTGGAGGTCAGTCCGTGGCTGCGGATGTTCCAGAATGCCCGCAGATGGTGTGATGACGTTCGGTAATAAAAAAGAAAAGGAGATGGGGTGATCTGTCGGCACCCCTATCGCCCTTTTATTCCGCCGGGGACGAGACGGTTGATTGTCGGAACCCTGCCTCCGCCGCGTTTTTCCCTCGGGGAACTGCGGCCGGAGGATGTCGAGTTCTACTACGGTTCCTGCAATGGCCTGTTATGGCAGCTTCTTGCGCGGATCTACGGGGTGGAGCTGCGCAGCGAAAACTCTGCGGCGGCGGTGACCGAACGGCAGGAACTGCTTGAGCGGGAAGGACTCGGGGTGTGTGATATGGTAGAATCCTGCAGCCGCCAGCGGGTTAATGCCTCTGATCCTGGCATGGAGGATATTCTCCTTCGCGATCTGCTCGGCCTGCTGGAGCGGCACCCGGCTGTTTCCACCCTGATTTTTACTGGCGGTAATTCGAAAAACGGCCCGGAATATCTCTTTCGCCGCCAGCTTCGTACGGTTGGGCTCCGTCTCTCTGAGGTGGACGCGGCTGTCCCGCGCCGCTACAGCTTTCTTTTTGCCGGCAGGGTGATCTCTACTGTTTCGCTTACCTCGCCCTCACCGGCAGCCAATCGTGCCATTGGCGGTAACTGGCTGTATAAAAGGAGGAGGCGGGAGAATCCGCACTACACCCCCTTTGATTTTCGCCTTGAGCAGTATCGCCGGGTTTTTCTTGAGGAAGGTTGGAAGAACAGGGAAGTGGAAACGGAAAACAGCCTGGGAAGGAAATGATGCTCTGGACACAGAAAACACTGCGTTTCAACCCGCGTCCGCGCGGTTTTCACCTGATCACGGATGAGCTGGTCAACCAGCTTCCCGAACTGGAAGGTGTGGAGACTGGTCTGCTTAACCTCTTTATTCTGCATACCTCTGCTTCTCTCACTATCAACGAAAATGCCGATCCCGACGTCCGGGTTGATTTTGAGAGTTATTTCAACCGCAGTGTGCCGGAGAATGCTCCATACTTTCGCCACACCCTTGAAGGCAGCGATGACATGCCCGCCCATCTGAAGAGCAGTTTGCTCAGTGTTTCACTGACTCTGCCGGTCTCCTCTGGCCATCTGCTTCTCGGGACGTGGCAGGGAATTTATCTCTGTGAACACCGCAACCATGCGGGGGCACGGAAGGTCGCCGCCACCCTCCACGGCTCCACAGTCAGCGATGGAAACACTCTTTTGGGATGACGAGATCTGTGCAGTGTCTGCTCAGAGAAAATCGGTGAGCAAAAATCCCACCCCGAGCCGGTTCACATAATGGTCGTAGTCGATCAACGATTCGCCATATCCACTGAAGTACTGCACGTATCCCTTTATATAGTGATAGTTAAAAAGAGGGAAGCTCCAGCCAAACTGTACTGAGCCCCGGGAGAAGCCTGATTCGAGGTTGTTGCGGCTGATCAGGGAGAAGACATTGTCGCCGTATTTCCAGGCGGCAGTCAGTTCCCCGTGGCCGAGATAGTCGGTGATGGTGGCGTTGTTGTCATCTTCGGCGTTTTCCTGAAAACGGTACCAGGGCTTGACCATGAAGACAAAGTCTGCCAGTTCAAAACCAAAGGTTACGTATGCATAATTCCAGCTGCGTGACAGGTTTCCTCCCTGACCATTGGATTGATGTACAAGGCCGATGGAGTTGCCGACGTTTCGCAACGGGCCGAAGTGCAGATTTGAGCTGTGCTGCAGCCAGATCTCTGGTTCGTGGTTGGTTTCACGGAAGGGGGAGGAGTTATTGGAGTTATACCCCTGCCAGAAGGAGCGGATGGTATACCCGCCCCAGGCGTTGACGCCGGTGCTGAAGAGATCCACCGCGAGCGGAGTTTTAATACTGAGCTGCAGTTGAATCTCAGTGTCCTCAAGGTCGAGATGCTCCTCTCCGTTGGTATTGGTGTAGGGTTCAGAACCCCAGCCGACAAAATTGTGGGCGAAGGGGAGAATATAGTTGGGGTTGTGCGCCATCAGGGTGAAGGGTTTGAGGATGTTGCTGCGATCGGTTTCCAGACGCCGTGCGACGGGAGTGAGCGGCGAGGAGAGTTGTGCCACTTTTGGCTGTCGGGTTCCGGGTTTTTCAACCTCGACGGTGCAGCGGGCTTTCATCATCCCAAGAGTTAACTCGTCCGGGCCGTTTTCGACCAGCTGCATGATACAGGTGTCAAAAGAGGAGGCATGGGCACAGAGGGGCAGGAAAAAGAGGGGAAAGATGAAAAGGGCTTTTTTTTTCATGATGGCTCAGGTTGTCGTTCCGGGTGTTTTCAGACTGATTTTCTCCCATATTACTGGAAGGAAGCGGGATTACAAGCTTCCCCATGTGGAATGGAGAATGTGCAGAAAAATTGAAAAAACAATCCTTCTCAAGAGTCTAATTGTCGAGCAGGATCTGCTCTTTTTTTTACGTTTCCTTCTGCGTCCCGATTTTCGGTCCGAAAGGCCCGCTTTTTCTGGGGGACCTCTCTTTCGGAAACCCCTTGCCCTTTACTTTCTTCTGCGTAATTATAAGATATACCTCACATGAAGGAGAAGCCTTTGAACCTGACAGAACACGATAACGAACACAGATGGCAGAGTGGTGTTTTTCCCCCCGTCGACACAGAAGTCGACACTGCGGGAGAACGCGTCAGAAGAAACAGGGCTGCCTGGGTTTGCACCAACAGACACGGCGGCTGCAGCGAGGGCGTCTACGACTCACTCAACGTCGGGCTTCGGGTAGGAGACCAGCGTGTGAATGTGGTGGATAACCGTCACCGTATCAGCCAGGCCCTCAAATTGAACAGTCTGCTCTTTGTTCACCAGACCCACGACACAAATATTCTCACCATACGTAATCTGCAGGGGAAAAGCCTCAGCGAAGATCTTGAACCCGGTAACGGATGTGATGCCATGATTACCGCACTGACGCGCGTCGGCCTTGCCATCCAGACTGCCGACTGCCAGGCGGTGCTGCTGCATGATCCGGTCCATTCCGTTGTCGCTGCGGCACACTGTGGCTGGCGTGGCAGTGTGCGTGGCATCCTGCCAGCCGTTGTTTCCCGCATGGAAGGAGATTTCGACAGTAATCCGAATGATATCCATGCCGTTATCTCCCCGGCCCTCGGTGTCTGTTGTGCCGAGTTTGTTCACTATCGCGAGGAACTGCCGGAGAGTTTTCTCCCTTTTCGCTCCGGGGAAAACCACTTTGATTTCTCCGCGATCTCCACCATGCAGCTCACCGAAGCCGGTCTGCAAAAAGAGAATATTCGTCCCCTTAATATCTGCACCTCCTGCGACGAAAACTACTTTTCCTGGCGGCGGACGGTGCGTGAAGGGGGCAAAACCACCGGCCGAAACTGCAGCGTAGTTTTTCTGGACGGAGACGGGCGATGAAGCTGCTCCTGATAGAGGATGATGTCAAGATTGCTGCGTTTATCGAGCGCGGGATGAAAGAAGCGGGGTTTTCGGTAGACGTTTGTCACGATGGCGAGAGCGGCCTGGAGAATGCCCTTTCGGTTGATTACGATGCGGCGGTGGTCGATTTGATGCTTCCCGGTCTTGATGGCCTTTCCGTTATCTCACAGATGCGGGAACAGCACATTGATTTCCCGGTGATCATTCTCTCAGCGAAACAGAGTGTAGACGATCGCATTCGCGGCCTGCAGCAGGGGGGGGATGACTATATGGTCAAGCCTTTCTCTTTCTCCGAACTGCTGGTGCGGGTGCAAACCCTTATCCGCCGGGTGCACAAAAGCGCGACGCCGATGCAGCTTGCCGTCGGTGGGATCAAGATGGATCTGCTCAGGCATGAGGTGTTGCGTAACGGCGAGAAGGTGGATTTGCCGACGCGGGAGTATGCCCTGCTGGAGCATTTCATGCGCAACCCCG
>JBFHIO010000005.1:0-15387 GCA_041596435.1 Desulforhopalus sp.
ATCGAAATCCGTATCACCATAAATAATTGCTCTTTCTGTGCATTGTGCTGAATTTTTCTCGAATTATTTCTTTGCAGCGTGTACTATAGTATAAATTTTTTTACCAATAGGTGCAAATGTTCTAATTTTTAAACGCAAATATTATGAAAAAAATAACTGTAATCGTTGTTTCGGCCCTGGTCCTTGGTTTCTCCGGTCCTGTTGCGAGCTATTCTGCAAGTGCGGCTGCCCGGGAAAATCTACAGATTCTACTTGAAACCCGTGCCTGTCAAAACTGTGACCTCTCTGGTTTAGACCTGAACAGGCTGGATTTAAGTGATGTGGATCTGCAGGGAGCTGACCTCTCTCTCTCGAGCTGTAAGTTGACCAATCTCTCTGGGGCGAATCTCAGCAAGGCGAAACTCAATGGAGTTGCCTTTGATGGCGCCGACCTTGGGGAGGCCGACCTTCGCGGTGCGGATTTGCGTGGTGCGCGGTTGGATTCGGCCTATCTTGAGGGAACAAAAACCTCCGGCAAAATTATTGAGCAGGAGCAGGTAGATAATGATGGGAACGTCCTTGGTTCCCGCGACGTTGTGAAGGAAGACAGCGCAAAATCCAAACGACGTCCGGTGCCCGGCCAGGCGGACCTTACTCCTTCTCATCTCGATTCGGGAGTTCCCGCACTGCAGTCGAGTCAGGTTAAAACCACACAGGACATGGTGCAAACAGGAGAAGCTGTTTCGGTGAAGTCTCCGATGATGGCACCTGTTGCGGCGATAGTAGTGGCTCCGGAAGAGAAAAAAATTAAAATGCCATTCTCTCAGGATGAAGCAGAGGTGGCTTCGGCAAAACCACTGTTAATTCGCGCAATCCAGAAGAAAGTGAAGACATCTTCCGCTGGCGTGGAGTTGTCAGAGAGTGGGAAACTGACCATTCATGCGGAGAAAAAGAAAAAATTTGCTGAAGTTCCTGCAGACAGCGATGACAGCACTGAGCCTTCGCTGGGAATGTCGCAGGATGATTCCTCTGTGGCGCCTGTCGATTCTCCTGTTGCTTTTACTGGCGCTGCAGCACCGAAAGCCAAGTCTCTGAGGGCTGTGCGCGAGGTTCCCGAAGTGAAGGAAGCTGCGGCTGAGGAGAATGCAGCAGAAAAGGGAATTGTAAAAACGGCGGTGCCTTTAATTCAGCAACGGACCAATTCTGTCAAAGAAATGACAGCGTTACCCGCAGCGCAGAAGGTACTGGCTCTCCCGGAAGGGGTTGAGGCTGTGAAGGCTGACAAAGCAAAGAAACTCCCGGGCAGTGATAAGCTCAGCAGTAAAAAGAAGGTACAGCTTGAGATGCTCAAGCATGATAACAAGTGTTACGCCTGTGATCTTGCCGGTATTGATTTTTCTGGAGAGAATCTTGAAAATGTTGACCTGGAAGGAGCGGACCTCTCTGGATGTGATTTTTCCAAAGCAGATCTTGAAGGAGCCAATCTCAAGGCTGTTAATCTGCGTGGTGCCAATCTGAGGGATGCGAATTTGCAGGGTGCTGATTTTTATAAGGCTGATCTCGCCGGTGCCGACCTGTCCGGTTCTCAAGTGAAAGGCGCCTCCTTTGATGGTGCCAGTCTGCAGGGGACACTTGGTCTTAAAAAGAAAAAGGAAGAGGAGTAGATTCCATCTTTGGGATTCCCATCTGATAATTCAGCTGTCATAAAAAAGAGGCTGTCCCGCGATTCCGGGACAGCCTCTTTTTTATGTTTTCATGATCTGTCAATGGTAGAGACGATCAATTGGGACATCTGTGCTGTTCATGGAGACAACCAAAGGCCTTCATTTTATGGCTCTTAACCATGTTTCCCTGAACTGGCACAACATTGGTTATGCACTTCTCAGGCAGTGATGAGAGATTGTGTTCCTCCCTGTGGATGAATCTATGGCAGCGATTGTTTGAGATCTGGACGGGGCCCCATGAGGGGGAGAAGCAGGGCCGTACCAGAGGGGGGCGTGGTGAAACACGTTATGGAAAAGAAGGAATTTAAATTTCGAAGTGGAGCAGGCTAAGAAAAGAGGGCGCGGCAGATCGCTGCGCCCCTTTGGGATTGATCAACTGGGCAGGAATGAATTTTCAAAGGGCATTCTTTTATTCCGGTGGAAAATCTTTCAATACAGCCTGAACCAGCTTTTTAGCTGCTTCGTTGCGTTCCAGGGGAGATGCTTCGCGATCTGGTGGACTTTCTGCTCCAGATGCACGCCAGGCAAGCTGTTTGTTGTCGCTGCGGTAGAAGGAAATAACAACCTTTGCCTGGCGATACTGATGCACGGTGCAGCCACAGCCGAACATGTTGCTCCTCCTTGGGTTGTTACAGCCCCATCCGATCCCTGTTGAGGGGGATACTCCGGGGGATTGCTCGAGGAGATCTTCCACGCTATAGCTGATGGTTACGAGCCAGGCTGGCATCGATGCCTTGAGAAAACCTTTCTCCTTCATCACCTGATTGAGGGCGGTATAAAAACGAGTGCGCTTCAGTTCATCGCGGTTGAGTGTGCCGCACTCGCTTTTTTGCCTCTCTTTCCACAGGCGCCATGTTTGGGGGGCGTTCTGGAAATCAGTCTTGAGATCATAGTCCGTCTCCACCTGCGGGGTGGAGCAGGCCGTGAGCAGAAGGATTATGGTCAGGAGGAGCAGTTGCAGTAGTTTCATAATGCAGTCTTCAACGTACCCTTTAAAGGTTGGCTTTCTGGGGTATCACCCGTTCCGAAGATTCAATTATTTTACTGTTCTGACTTCAAAACTGCAAGAAAGGCTGTCTGCGGGATATCCACATTTCCCACCGTTTTCATTCGTTTTTTCCCTGCCTTTTGTTTTTCCAGCAACTTGCGTTTCCGACTGATATCGCCGCCGTAGCACTTGGCAGTAACGTCCTTGCGCAGAGCAGAAACATTGGTGCGTGCAACAATGTTGCCGCCAATGGCCGCCTGTATGGCGATTCTGAACATCTGGCGGGGAATCTCCTGCTTGAGCATCTCGCAGGCATGCAGTCCGCGGGCGCGGGCATTTTTGCGGTGGACAAGCTGGGAGAGTGCATCTACAACCTCACTATTGACAAGGATATCGAGTTTCACAAGGTCTGCCTGGCGGTAATCAAGCAGTGCATAGTCAAAGGAGCCATATCCCTGGGTGATGGATTTCAGCTTGTCGTAGAAGTCGTAGATCACATCTGCAAGGGGCAGCTCGACTGTCAATTCTATACGTCCTGGAGTGGGGTAGTGAAAGCTGGTATTTTCCCCGCGGCGCTCAAGGCAAAGTGTCATTACCCCACCCATGTAGGTTTCCGGCATGAGGATGGTCGCTTTGATAAAGGGTTCTTCGATATGCTCGATGTGGGCAGGATCAGGGAAGTGGGCAGGATTGTCCACTATGGTTTCTTTCCCGTTGGAAAGGAAGAAGTGGTACTGCACTGAGGGTACGGTGAGGATGAGGCTGATGTTGAACTCGCGTTCCAGCCGCTCCTGAATGACCTCAAGGTGGAGCAGGCCGAGAAAGCCGCAGCGGAAACCAAAGCCGAGAGCTGCGGAGCTGTCTTTTTCGAAGGTGAGGGCCGCGTCGTTGAGCTTGAGCTTTTCCAGAGCTGTCGCAAGGTCCTCATAGTCATCAGTGGATATGGGGTAGAGTGAGGAGAAAACCACCTGCTGCACTTCCTTGAAGCCGGGGAGCGCTTTGGCAGCGGGGTTTTCCACGGTGGTGATGGTATCGCCGGGGCGGGTGTCTTCCACCGTTTTGATGCCGGCGAGAATATAGCCGACCTGACCGGCAGAGAGCTGTTTACGGGATTCGCGGTGCAGCTCAAAGAGGCCAACTTCTTCAACCCGATACTCTTTTCCGGTGGACATGAAACGGATGTTGTCCCCTGCTTTTACAGTGCCGTTGATGATTCGCACACTGATGAGGGTCCCGCGGAAGGAGTCGTAGGTGGCATCGAAAATCAGTGCCTGCAGAGGCTCTTCGGGGGAACCTTGCGGCGGTGGCACCAGGGTGACGATGGCCTCAAAGATTTCTCTTACGCCCTGGCCTGTCTTGGCCGAGCAGTACTGCACGTGATCGATGTCGAGGCCGAGATCATCCTCAATCTGCAGGGCAACGCCTTCCGGGTCGGCGGAGGGAAGGTCGATCTTGTTGATCACCGGAATAATTTCAAGGTCATTTTCCATGGCCAGATAGAGATTGGCGAGGGTCTGGGCCTCTACCCCCTGAGCGGCGTCAATGAGCAACAGGGCGCCTTCACAGGACTGGAGTGCTCGACTTACCTCATAGCTGAAGTCAACGTGGCCGGGGGTATCAACGAGATTGAGGTAATAGGTTTTGCCATCGGCTGCGGTGTAAGGCAGGCAGATCGTCTGGCTTTTGATGGTGATCCCGCGCTCTCGCTCAATATCCATATTATCAAGGAGTTGATTTTTGAATTCGCGGTCGCTGACGAGATCGCAAAGCTGGATCATACGGTCGGCAAGGGTAGATTTCCCGTGGTCGATATGGGCGATAATACTGAAATTTCGGATGTTATTCATGGAAGTTCGCTGGAGACGTGTTGAAACCGGATAGATGTGGTATATTATACAACCCCACAAAGAAGATAAAAACGATTGAGACTGTGTTTTCTATCACATCTGGCGGCCATTGGGAATAGAATTCTCCGCCAGCATTGCCAATCGGCAACAGAACCACCACCCCCCTCAACGAGGAATCATGAGTAAAACCACCCCTACTGAAGCCGTGGACGTTGAAAATGACAAGGAGACTGCTGCAGTTGAGCAGAAAGACTCCTCTGATAATTATTTCAACCCCCTCGTCTCCCTCTCTGATGATGTAAATCTTCCTGCAGTCAGCAATCCGGCGCTGCATCGTTATCTGCAGGAGATCAGTCAGTATGAGTTGCTCAGCCGGGAAGAGACCGATGAACTGGCAATTAAATTCAAGGAAGAGGGTGACCAGGAAGCGGCATATCGTCTGGTCAGCTCCAACCTGCGCCTTGTGGTCAAGGTTGCGATGGATTTCCAGAAATACTGGATGCAGAACTTCATGGATCTGATCCAGGAAGGAAATGTTGGTCTTGTGCAGGCTACACGTAAATTTGATCCCTACCGCGGTGTTAAATTTTCTTATTATGCCGCCTACTGGATTCGCGCCTATGTCCTCAAGTTTATCATGGATAACTGGCGTCTGGTGAAAATCGGTACGACCCAGGCTCAGCGTAAACTCTTCTTCAGCCTCAACAAAGAGCGTAAACTGCTGGAGAGCCAGGGCTTCAAGGCTGAACCAAAACTGCTTGCCGAGCGCCTCAACGTGAAGGAAAAAGAGGTTATCGAGATGGAGCAGCGGATGGACAACTGGGATGTCTCGCTTGAGAGCCCGGTACGTTCAGATTCCGATGATGAACAAAAAAGTTTTCTGCCGAGCAATGGCCCCGGGATTGAGTCGGTGGTTGCCGGTCGGGAGGTAAAAGAGCGTCTTACGGAGCTTATTACTGCCCTTAAAGACAAGCTCAACGACAAGGAGCGGATGATACTTGAGCAGCGCCTGCTCACCGATGAGCCGCTGACGTTACAAAATATTGCCGATAAGTTTGATATCTCCCGCGAGCGTGTCCGGCAGATTGAGGTAAATCTGCTGAAAAAGATGAAAGTTTATCTGGAGGCCGAAATGCCGGATATCGTCGATTATTTCGACGGTGAGAAGATCGTTATTAACTCCGGAAGCAATTGATATAACAGAGATTTTGCCGTTTCTCCGGGGTCGGGGAAGCGGTTTTTTTATTTTCATATATGTGCTACTGACAGACAGGATGCAATATTATTATGCAGGTACCTCTTTTAGACTTAAAACCACAACTGGCCTCCCTCGAACCTGAAATGACTGAGGGGGTGCTTCGTGTGCTTCGCTCTACCCGTTATGTGGGTGGACCGGAAGTTGATGCTCTTGAAAATGAAATTGCTGAATATTGTGGTGTCGGGTATGGCATCGGAGTTTCCAGCGGAACCGATGCACTGCTGGTAAGTGTGATGGGGCTCGATCTGAAACCAGGTGATCAGGTGCTTACCACTCCCTTCTCATTCTTTGCCACCATGGGAGTCATTCTGCGGGTGGGGGCGACTCCAGTCTTCGCTGATATTGACCCGGAGAGTTTCAACATTGATCCCAAATCAATGGAAAAAATATTACAGGCGGATACTGAACGGAAGATCAAGGCGGTTATCCCGGTTCATCTTTATGGACAGTGTGCCGATATGACGCCGATTGTGGAACTTGCAGCGCAGTATGGACTGCCGGTGATTGAGGATGCGGCTCAGGCCATTGGTGCTGAGTATCCCAACTTTGGCGGCAGCGGAAAGAATGCAAAGGCCGGGGCGATGGGGCTGGCGGGTTGTTTCTCTTTTTTCCCGAGTAAGAATCTCGGTGGTATTGGCGACAGTGGCATGGTGGTAACTCCCGACGAGGAGTTCGCCGAAAAACTGCGACTGCTGCGCAACCATGGAGCGCATCCAAAATACTATCATAAAATGGTTGGCGGCAATTTTCGTATCGACCCGATTCAGGCAGTGGCGCTGCGTATCAAGCTGCCCCATCTGAATGACTGGCATCGGGGGCGTGCAGCAAACGCTGCGACGTACAATCGCATGTTTGCAGAGACCGGTCTGATTGAGGCGGGTCTGGTGAAGACACCGAAGGAAGTTTATCAGGGTGAGGGAAATCTTCACATATACAATCAGTTTGTACTGCGTGTGGAACGAAGGGACGAGCTGGTAGCGTTCCTCCATGCGCACGACATCGGGTGTGAGATTTACTATCCGGTTCCTCTGCATCATCAGGAGTGTCTCGGGGATCTGGCTGCCAGTGCAGACTGCCCTGAGGCTGACAAGGCGGCGAGGGAGGTAACAGCCCTGCCAATTTATGCTGAGTTGACCGACGAAATGCAGCAGTATGTGGTGGATACTATTGTAAAATTCTACAGCTGAGTAACAACTTAAATGAAGTCTGCCTGCACTTCCCTTCTGCTTCTTCCTGTCGCCTGCGCTCTTTCGTGCATGGTTGCAGTGAGCGTTGGAGGGATGGAGGCCGCCAGTAGTATTGTTCCCGATCGGGAGCTGGTTCTCATGGGGGATGCCGGCAGAAAAATACCTGACTGGATGGTGGAGTGGCAGGCTGCGCGGCAGCTGGTTCGCGAGAGTAGACTTGAACAGGCCGCGAAAACTTATGGTCAGCTGGCCGGGGAGCATCCCGAGGTAGAGGCTGCACTCTGGGAGTATTGTCAGGTTCTGCAGGCACTTGGACGTTACGAAGAAGCCAGTCGCCTGGTTGGCCTCCTTCTTGATACCAGACCCGCATCGGCGGAGTATCGCATGGCCGCCGGGCACATAGCCCTTGAGCGCGGGGAATGGAGCAGGGCAGCAGAGGCCTTTGGCTCTGTGCTGGAGCGGGATCCCGGCGGTGTTCGTGCTGGAGAGGCCCGCAAAGGTCTGGCCGACAGTTTGCGGGGGAAGGGGCGTAAAGATCTCTCGCTCTCTCTGGAAGAGCAGCAGCTTGCATCAGATCCCGGACTGTCGAAATCATCACGACTTCGCCTTCTTGATGATGCTGTTTCGATTGGTGATGTTCGGCGTATTCGCTGGCTGCTTCATCCTTTTTCTAATTATACTTTCCTTTCAGACCAGCAACTCACTGCTCTTCTCCCCCTTGTCGTTTTTGCGGAAGATGATGGGAATACGGAGAGAAAAGAGACGGTTTCAAAGACTGCCCGTTCTGTTGCAATAGAGGTCAATCGGCGTTTGCTTCGTGAATACCTGCGTCATCATCCGGGAGATTTACCCTCTCGCCAGCGCCTCGTTGCTCTGCTTAAAAATGAAAAAGATTTTCGTCAGGCACTGCAGGTGCTGGAAGAGGGTGCAGAGACGACGGAGCTTGATCGTGCCTCCCGAGATTCGCTGCGGCTTGCAGCCGCTGATCTTGCAGCTGGTGAAGCAGATCGGCCAGCTGCTGCGCTGCGTCATTATGAAAAATATCTGAAGTCTCACCCTGGCAGCGGTCGCGTAAAAAAGAGTGTTGCCCTTTTGCAGGACAGGCTTGCCCGGGACTTTCTGGTCATTGTGGAAAACGATGGGGCGGCTCCTCTCTGGCAGGATATGCAACGGTTTGGTCGCAACCGGGAAAATATCTTTTTGCGTATGGCCGGAATTCTTGTGGATCGCGGCCGGAGTCAGGACTATAATCTTGCGGTTGATCTTCTCAATATCATCAACCGCCATCTAAAGGGAGACCCTGCAACTTCACGTTCTCTTGCGCAACTTTACCAGCGCATGAAGAAATGGGGCAAGGCCCTTGCTGTGTTGCGTGAGGTTCCGGCAAAACGCCGTCGGGCAGCCTGGTTCAAAGAACAGGCAGCCCTGGAAACCGAACTGGGGCAGGAACTGGCTGCAGCCCGCAGTTTAAGGCAGTATCTTAAGATCAACCCGGATGATGATGTGGTTCGGCGCCGGGCGCTGGTCATCTTTGCCGGGCTTGGTCTGGTTGAAGAGCAGGAGCGGCTCTTTTCTGTGTGGCAGGAGAGAGACCGGCGGGTTGATCTCGACACGGTGCTGCTTCATCTTTACTGGCTGGGGCGAAATCAGCAGCTCGATTCCATGGAGAATATCGCAACATGGGCGGCCGGACGCTGGGAGGGTGATCGCGAAAAGCAAGTCCGGATACGCCTTGCTACAGCGCGGGCTCTGTCGGAAGCCGGGGCGTTCGGCAGGGCAGATCTGCATTTGCGAGAAACTCTGAACCGGCAGGTGGCAACTGATGAGACTCTGCTGGAGCTGGCAATGAATGCTGCCCGTGCAGGACGCAGCACCGCGATGACAAGCTGGCTGGAGAGTATTCCGCAGCTCAAATCTGGTGAGAGAGATCTCAGCGATCAAACAATTGCCGCAGCAGGATATTTTATTCGCACCAGGGGAGCCCTGGCCCGGAGAGAGAAAGAAGTCGCCCAGGAAGAACTTGCCAAAGGACTGAAGGCGTTGCGTGCGCTTGAAAAAAAGAAAGTAGATGATTCCCCAGACTGGCAGCTTCCCCGTACTCTGCTCGCGGACATCTGCTCTTCGCCGTGGAACGGCGGCACCGTGCTGGCCAATCAATGCCACGATGCGAAGCAGCGTTACCGCCCGGGCATGGTGCAGCCGGGGATGAAGTATCTCAAAAATTTTTCCGGGGATTCGCTTTCGTCCCAACTTGCAGATGCTGAACGCAGTATCCGCAAGCGCGACTACAGCCGTGCCGCTGGGGTGCTGAAAGAGGTCGTGAAGGCTATTCCAGACTCTTTTTTTGCCCGTTTTCTTGAGGCTCGGGCCAATATTGGTCTGGGGAATTTTGCGGTTGCCCGGCAAATCCTTGCCGGTCTTGAAGAGAGCGAATATGATATCGGTATGCTTTGCAGCGAACGGATAATCCTTGATAGCCACGCGGGTGAACACGATACTGCACTGCTTGATTTTTATCGCTGCTATGGCGGTCTGGAAAGTGATACCAGGGTGAATAACGAAGAGCTCGCCGTCCACCTGTTCCTGGCCGGTCAGCCCGAAGAAGCAGCGGCCCTCGCCCGGCTATTGTGGGCTGCAGAGCGCTATGGAGATGCTCTCTCGGTCTATCGTGCCATCCTTGATGTGCCGATGGTACAGATTGTTACTACCCATCTGAAGCAGAGTCAGGCCAGAGGGCCGGAGATGCGTGAAGAGCCTTCCTGGGGTTTTCTTGCCCTGCTTCACCCCGATACGGCGAGTGAAGAAGAGACTCTGTCATCGCTGCTGGCTCCAGAACTGCTGATCGGCAATCTGGGCAATTCGGCCGGAGTGCTGCTGGCTCGTGATTCAGGTCTTTTAAGGATGCAGTTGCGGCTTCTCAAGGAGTATGATGCGCGAATTGCCATCTATGAGCGGCGTTATCTCTATGCGGAAAAGCGTTACCAGAATCTATTGGAAGAGGAAAGTTCGGTGCAGACCATGGCAGACCTTGCTGCAGTCTATGAGCGCATGGGGCAGTATCGTAAAGAGGCCCGCCTCTATCGTAAGATCGAGAATTCAGGTGATGTGAGCAAGTCGATTGCCGATTCGATGGCACGAAACTCTCTTAATATTACCCCGCAGGTCGGACTGGATTTTTCTCTTCATCGCCTTGATGCTGTAAGGCGCTGGCGTAATATTGAAGATTTTGCTTTTGGTCCCACCTTTAGTTTTATCCATGAACAGGATAAAGAAATCGGTGTCCACTATGCCGATCATCAATTCCGTGAGGTGCATGGTGATGATTCAATTAAGAGTAGCAGTCTCGGCTCGGACGTGACCTGGCAGCCTGGAAACAGCACGGAAGTGCAGGCAGGAGTTACCTTCGATAAATTACAGGGGGGCAGTACCAATATCCTCTTTAATGCACAGATTGAACGACAGCTGAACGAGCAGGTCAGTAGTTTTTTCCGTTATGACCGTGCCGAAATAACAGACACCGTTAGTGCCATTACAGATAAAATTCTTGCGGATAATTTTATTGCAGGTCTTGAAGTGCAGACCCCCAATGGTATTGGCTTCGGTGGGGATATGCGTTATACGTCACGTAGTGACAGCAATACCGGTATAGGATTCCACACCTGGCTTGGGTGGTCGCTTTTTCATGAAAAAAGTGAATGGTCGCTGAGATGGGAAAGTCGTTTTGAGAATAACGACCAGGCCAGCGAAGACCCCGATGTCGACCTTGCAACAGTGGAAAATCCCGGAATTACCAGCTACTGGAGTCCGGTGTCGTGGAATGAGCAGATGCTCAACGCCCGTTATCAATACAATTTTAGCGGGTTGGGCGATTCTGAGGCAGGTCCTTCCAGCGGACGTAATCACGTTTCAGTGAAAATGGGTGCAGGTTTGGAGGATGACGAAAATGTGATTTATTCTGGTGACTTTGATATTTCACTTGAAATAAGTCGACACTTTTTATTAAAAAGTAATTTTGGTTTTAAAAACAGCAGGGACTGTGACTTTCTGAAAGTATCCACGGCCCTGCAATATCGCTGGTGACGTCGGTTGTAATCGCGTCAGCTCCAGTACTTTGATCGGGCCCGGCATTCTTCCTCCCATTTTAAGTAGAGGACGTCCTGCCGGGTCGTCCCATTTCATCTGTTGAGGATTCCTGAAGACAGAGGGCTCGGGATGAAATTTCCCTGAAATTAAAAGGAGAAAAAGATAACAACGATGGTAGATAGAATCCCAATGTCCGTTGGCGGACACAAAAAACTTAAAGATGAGCTGAAACAACTTGAACATGTGGACCGCGGTGCAGTTGTCAAGGCAATCGAAGTTGCCCGCGGTCATGGCGACCTTAAGGAAAATGCTGAGTACCATGCAGCAAAGGACCGCCAGGGGCATGTGGAAGGGCGGATTATAGAGCTCAAAGACAAACTCGCCCGTGCCGAGGTAATTGACTGTACAAAGGTGAATACTGCAAAGGCTGTCTTTGGTGCGGTCGTAGAGCTGCTTAATCTGGATACGGATGAAAAGGTGACCTACAAACTGCTTGGGCCGGAAGAAGCAGACGTAAAGCACGGTTCTATCTCAGTTCTTTCTCCTATTGGACGGAGTATGCTCGGTAAGGAAGAAGGGGATGACGTGATAGTACAGACTCCAGGGGGAACCCGTGAATTTGAGGTCGTTTCCATCTCGAGCAGTAAAGAGCCCTGAGAAGTTGTTCTTTCTGTTGATTACCGGAGGTCTTTGGCAACTCCGGTTTTTTTTTTGCAGGGAAGGGATCAGAATGTGGGGGCTGAGAGCTCGTGAATTCCTGTAAAGACGGTGGCAAGAAGCTGGCTGGAAAGTTCTTCTACTGAATAGTGTGTTTCCAGAGAATCATTCCATACCCTTGACAGCTCTTCAAGGGCGCCGAAAATTATACGGCGGATAATATCGACATTGAGATTGTGACTGAAGACGTCTGCCTCCTGACCTCTGCTTATAATTTCAGAGAGAAGGCTTTCATATTCACTGAATTTTTCTGCTCGAAAATCTTTGCTCATCTTGCTTGCCTGACGTCGCTCAGTGTGAAGAACTTCGGCAAGATTCTTGTTCTTTTTCATTGCTCGTAAATGCTGCTCAATAAAAATATGCAGCATTTCTGCAGGATCATTCTCTTTGGCAATAAGATTTCTTGTTTTCTCAACAATTTTGCCAAATTCTTCCTCCAGAATTGTCAGGAGGATTGAATTCTTATTGTTAAAATAGAGATATATTGTTCCGTCGGCAACTTTAGCTTCTTTTGCGATATCAGAGATTCTGGCGTTGAAAAATCCTTTTTTCGCAAAAACTTTAATTGCCGCTGCAATAATTTTTGTGTGTTTATTCTCAGTTCTCATTTTCTATAAGTGAAACGCTGTAAAAATAAAATGAATGGCTATTCATTCATGTAACAATGACCCCCGATTTTGTCAATGCTGATAATATCTGCCAAACCAGGCGAATATTGCCTGACAGCATTGAAATTTTGTGCATAAACGGCTAAGTAGATGTTTCATGGAACTGTTATAACCTCACCTGCTGAGTGCAGTACAGGGGGAATCAAGGGAGATAAAATGAATATTCTTGTTGTCGGATCAGGAGGGAGGGAACACGCTCTCGCATGGAAAATCGCCCAGAGTAAACGGGTTGAAAAAATCTGGTGTGCCCCCGGAAATGCTGGTATCGCCAAAGTGGCGGAGTGTGTTGATATTGCCGCTGATGATGTGGAGGAACTTCTTGCGTTTGCGCAACAGGAGAAGATTGATCTCACTGTGGTCGGGCCGGAGGCTTCTCTTGCAGCCGGGATAGTGGATGCCTTTGAAAAGGCCGGACTGATGGTTTTCGGACCGAGCAAAAAGGCTTCTATCCTTGAGGGAAGCAAAGTCTTCTCCAAGGAATTTATGGAGAAATATGAGATCCCGACGGCAAAGTTCAAGGTCTTCCGGGAGCCGAAGAAGGCAAAGAAATATATCGACAAGGTTGGCGCACCTGTTGTCGTCAAAGCGGACGGTCTGGCTGCCGGGAAAGGAGTGATTGTCGCCGCAACGGTGAAAGAGGCGAAAGCTGCTGTAGAGGCTATCATGGCCAGTCGGCAGTTTGGTGATGCCGGTGAGCGGGTGGTGGTTGAGGCCTGTCTGAAAGGGGAGGAAGCGAGTTTTATCGCTTTCACTGATGGGAAGACCGTGCTGCCACTGCCCACGTCACAGGATCATAAGGCGGCATATGATGGTGATAAAGGCCCGAATACCGGTGGAATGGGCGCATATTCTCCGGCACCGGTGGTTACTGATGCCATTGCCGATTTTGTCATGACGCAGGTTATGCAGCCCACCGTGGATGGTCTTGCCGCCGAAGGGCGACCCTTCAAAGGAATGCTCTATGCCGGATTGATGATTGACGGCAAGGATGTCAAGGTTCTCGAGTTTAACTGTCGTTTCGGTGATCCTGAGTGTCAGCCGCTGCTGATGCGGCTGCAGAGTGATATCGTGGATATTTTCGAGGCTGCCTGTAAGGGCGAACTTGATAAAGTAGAGATGAAAATCGACCCGCGCCCGGCGGTTTGTGTGGTGATGGCCTCTGGCGGCTACCCGGGAACTTACGAGAAGGGCAAGGCGATTATCGGACTTCCTAAAGCGGAAAAGGTGGCCAATGTGGAGATCTTTCATGCTGGAACCGCGCGGATAAAGAGCCGCTTGACGAACGCCGGTGGCCGGGTACTGGGAGTGACTGCGATCGGCACGACACTGGAGGAGGCTATTACCTCCGCCTACAGTGCTGTAGACATGATTCGCTGGCCTGGCTGTCAGTATCGCCGGGACATTGGCGCAAAGGCCTTGAATCGACAGTCCGCGGGGGAGGCTGCCTCTGCAGGGGCAGTTGTCTCAGGAGTGCAGGTCGGTATCGTCATGGGCAGTGATTCTGATCTGCCGGTGATGCGGGCCGCTGCAGATTTTCTTAAATCCATGGGGATCGGTTGTGAGATGACTGTCGCCTCGGCCCATCGTACGCCGGAAAAGGCTGCTGAGTACGCCAAAACAGCTGAGGAACGCGGATTGAAGGCGATCATCGCCGGTGCGGGCATGGCTGCCCACCTTGCCGGAGTTCTTGCTGCCCACACCGATCTTCCGGTGATTGGTGTGCCGCTTGACGCCTCTTCCCTGAATGGTCTCGATGCCCTCCTCGCCACGGTACAGATGCCTCCTGGAGTTCCAGTAGCAACCATGGGAATTGGCAAAGCGGGAGCAAAGAATGCCGGGGTCTTTGTTTGCAGGATGCTCGCCCTGGCCAATCCCGAACTGCGCGGGAAATTAACCGATTTCCGCCAGCAGATGGCCGATGAAGTTGAGGCCAAGGCGAAAAAGGTTGAACAGGAAGTGTAACTTGTCTCTTCTTTGTCATGACATTGCCCCCGCCGTGGAAACACTGAAGCGGGGGGGCATTGTCGCTATTCCCACTGAAAGCAGCTACGGTCTTGCTGTGGATGCCCGCAACGAGACAGCCCTGCAGCGTTTGTATCAACTGAAACAGCGGCCACAAAACAAGCCGCTGCTTGTCCTTGTCAGTTCCCCGGTGCACATACTCGCCGAGCGCCTTGCCGCAGCCATTCCTTCACAGTACGAAAGCCTGATCGCTCAATTCTGGCCAGGTCCTCTCACCCTTGTTTTCAAAGCGGACAACTCTGTTAACGGTATCATTACCGGCGGAACGAAGACCATCGGTGTCCGTATGAGTCCTCATCGCAGTGCGAGAGCTCTGGTGGAGGCCTTTGGCTCGGCTATAACCGCGACAAGTGCAAATATCTCCGGCCTTGCACCCTGTGTATCCGCCGAGGCGGTGGTGGAGATGTTTGGCGAGGGGGTAGACTGTGTGCTGGATGGCGGCAGGGCGGATGGCCTGCCTTCTACTCTGGTGATTCTTGATGAGGGTCGGGTGAAGATTCTGCGTGAGGGGCAAATCAGTAGAGAGGTGCTCTCTCAAACTCTTTCGCAGGCAGACTTCCCCCACTGATCTCAGACTGCAGCCATAAAAAAAGGCTGAACAGGTTTCCCTGTCCAGCCCTGCATTTTTTTTGTTCTCTCAGAGATCTTTTCCGTTATCCCCGGGTAAGACTCCGATATTTCGTTCGCTTGGGAATAAGTGAATCTTCTCCAAGCCGTGCCTTCTTATCTTTTTCATAGTCTGAGAAGTTCCCTTCAAACCAAACCACCTCGGAATCTCCTTCAAAGGCAAGGATGTGTGTGGCGATTCGGTCAAGAAACCAGCGATCATGGCTGATTACTACCGCGCAGCCGCCAAAGTTCTCCAGCGCCTCTTCAAGGGCCCGCAGAGTGTTGACATCAAGATCGTTGGTTGG
>JBFHIO010000006.1:0-14959 GCA_041596435.1 Desulforhopalus sp.
ACCGATCTCACTGGCGGAACCGAAACGGTTCTTCACCGTACGCAGAATACGAAAGGCGTGGCTGCGATCCCCCTCAAAGTAAAGAACGGTATCAACCATGTGCTCCAGCACCTTCGGTCCGGCGATGGAACCATCTTTCGTAACATGCCCCACCAGCACCACGGGAATGTTACGAGTTTTAGCAAACTCGATCAGTCTGGCGGTGGATTCACGAATCTGGGTGACAGAACCAGGCGAAGAGGCAACCCCCTCGCAGGAAAGAGTCTGCACTGAATCGACCGCCAGCAGAGCAGGTTTCATCTCAGCGGCCATCTGCACGATCTGCTCGACACTCGTTTCGGTGGCAAGCCAGGTATCGGGGTGGGTGGCACCAAGACGATCTGCGCGCATCTTGATCTGCCGGGCAGACTCTTCTCCCGAGACGTAGAGTACCCGACGCCCTGATGAATTGGCGAGGGCAGCAAGCAGGTGCAGGAGCAGGGTCGATTTGCCGATACCCGGCTCTCCGCCAATGAGGACCACCGAGCCGGTGACAATACCACCCCCCAGAACACGGTCCAGTTCTTCGATGCCGGTGCGCAAACGATCTTCATCTCCATCCGGCGCCTCCGAGAGAGGCATCGGCATGTTTCCCATGCCGCTTTTACTCCCTTTCCCTGGGGTCGGCAGGGCAATCTCCTCCACCATACTTCCCCAGGCACCGCACTCAAGGCAGCGGCCGAGCCATTTACTGTTCTTATATCCGCACTGCTGGCAGACATAAACACTCTGTATTTTTTTTGCTTTCATGTTTTTATATTTGGAATATGTGCAGACGCTGTAACTCTTTTTAAAAAAGGCGCTCTGCAGGCTACATTAAAGAGAATAGCGAGTTTACGCAACTCTCTTTCCATGCAGGCCAGGGTACGCCCCCTCTGCATCTCACTCCCGCGCAAAACCACCCATGAAGACCTTGAAACAGTTTGTATTTCGTTCATATTCGAGGCACAGGCAGGTACTTATCCCCGCTTACCGCTCATCACCAGTGTCAGTGATATCCAGAGGATAATTATTTCTGCGAATCCATGGTGAATTTGCGTGCTGCACACAGTACCATGTACAGCACCCGCTCAGGAGAAGGGGCACTCCATGGCAGGCCCTCTCTTCTTGCCTCCCCTCACCTTTACATGCGCCCTTGAAGAAGCTATATTGTGCCTTGACTGATTTTGGCAATTCCTGCCAGTACAACCCTGTTTTTGACCTCTTTCCCACCCGACATGAAGACAAAAAACACCATACAGCGTCCAAAATGGACGCCGCTGTTTACCAGTATAAAACTGATTCTCAGTAAACCAAAACTGCTGCTGTGGAGCGTCATGCTCTTTGCCGCAACCATTCTCATCACCTGGCTGGGCGATCACCTTGCCCTCAGCCAGCTTGACGCCTTTGTCCACAACCTGATGCCGGCAGAACCTGCAGCAACAGGCGTGCTCGGCTGGCTCAAGTACGCCGCATGGCTGGCCGGAGACTGGCTCTACCTCCTCCTCAGCCGGGTGGTCACCTTCTATCTCGCCTTTCTCCTTGCCTATACTCTTACAACACCCGGCTATGCCTTTCTCAGTCGCGCAGCAGAGAAAATGCAGGCGGGGGAATATTTTAACGAAGACGCAGCCTTCAATTTCAAAGGCATACTGAGAGATCTCATTGAAGGCGTGAAGATCAGCATTTTCGGTATATTTGTCAGTATCTTCGCCATACTGCTCAACTTTCTGCCCGTGGTTGGACAGGTTGCAGCCTTCCTGCTCTACTGCTTCTACTCCACGCTGCTCTTCATCGACTTTCCTGCCTCACGACAGCGCTGGACCCTCGGCAGGAAACTGCGCTGGCTGTGGAGATACAAGGGAAGATCACTTCGTCTCGGCGTCGGCCCGGCACTGCTGTCGATGATTCCTCTATTTAATATTTTTGCGATGGCACTGCTTTTCCCGCTGTTGACAGTTCACGCGACACTCAACTTTACTACTGCCGAGGTACAGTCCGGACAGAGCCATACTGAAGGGTCCCTTGAAGTTCAATAATCCACGGAGAAAAAAAGATGGGATACGAAATTGAAAAGAAATTTCTACTCAGGGATGATTCCTGGCAGGAGCTTGGTCAGGGGTATCGTTTTCGGCAGGGTTATCTCACCAGTAGTGAGGGGGGCACGGTACGCATCCGTACCTGCCGCAATACAGCATGGATCACGGTCAAGGGGCCGACTGACAATGGGGTCCGCCGGGAATATGAATATGAAATCCCTGTCGCCGACGCCCTGCAGATGCTCAAAGAACTCTGTATCCCGCCGATCATTGAGAAAATCCGCTATACTTTTACCCTGGATAGTTTTGTCTGGGAAATCGATAAGTTTCTCGGGGAGAACGAGGGCCTGGTAGTCGCCGAAATCGAGCTGGACAGCCCCGACCAGCCCTTTCCAAAACCATCCTGGCTGGGTAAAGAGGTCACTGACCGACCACGTTATTACAACGCCAGTCTGGTTCATTACCCCTTCAGCGCATGGACCAGCAAGGAAAAGGACGGAGAGTAGGACGTGCGAACTCTGTCCCTCAGCAACGGCAGTGTTCTGCCCGCCATCGGTCTTGGGACCTGGAAGACAAAGCGGGGAGAAGCAGCTGTTGCAGTAGACGCCGCTCTTGAAGCGGGATACCGCCATTTTGACTGCGCCACTATCTACAAAAATGAGGCGGAGATCGGTGAGGTCTTCCACCACTGGCTCCACTCGGGACGAATCCGCCGGGAGGAGCTCTTCATCACCTCAAAGTTGTGGAACAATGCTCACCTCGCAAAGCATGTCCGACCAGCCCTTGAACGCACCCTGCGAGAACTGCAGCTCGACTTTCTCGACCTCTATCTCATCCACTGGCCGGTCAGTTTTTCCGCCGATTGCGACCATCCAAAGCGGGCAGAGCAATACCTTCCCCCCGATGACAACCGCCTTGTCGCCACCTGGCACGCCATGGAAAAACTTGTTCGCAAAGGGCTGTTGCGCGGCATTGGAGTAAGTAATTGCAAACGTTCCCGCCTGCAGAAGATCTTTAGCGCCGCCGACATTAAACCTGTGGTTCTGCAGGTGGAGTGCCACCCGTACCTGCAGCAGCGGGAGCTGCTTGACTGGTGCCGAAAGAACAACGTTGTGGTTACCGCCTTTGCTCCTCTCGGTTCCGGAGATCGACCGGAGAATATCCGCAATGCAGATGTCATCGAACTGCTTGACCACCCCGTTCTGCAGGAAATCGCCAAAGAGACCGGCCGCACTCCCGCCGCAGCAGCACTGGCGTGGAATCTGGCACGAGGCACAGCAGTCATTCCAAAATCGATTCATCCCGCACGCCTGCAGGAAAACCTGCAGGCTGCCAGCCTTTCGCTCTCCCCCTCTCAAAGAGAACGTATCGACCAGCTCAATTGTGGCCTCCGGCTCATTGACGGCTCCCCGTTCTGCAGTGAGAAATCGTCCTATTCTCTCGACTGGCTGTGGACTGACACAGACTGATGGGGACCTTGAATAATTCCGGGAATTGCTACCAGTTTATTCCATGCGTTATCGTTACGTTTACCGGCACCGTGTAGACAAGGCATGCCTTGTCTCTGCAACACCATTGCTGGAATCACTGCTGTGCCGATTTTTCGCCAATGATATGTAATTTTACCGTTATCACCATTGAGATCAATTTGACATCCTGTTTATCCATTCGTAATCGCCAAAAAGGATACCCACGCAGTCGCTGGTATTATAACTGCAGACAACCGGTGTTCACCGGATGAAGGAATCTCCTCCTGAGGGTAAAAAAAAAGGCCGCCTGCATTAATAAATGCAGGCGGCCGGGAAGAGCAAAGACAGTGCGATCAGTGAATTCCGCCGCCCTCAAGAGGAATGGGATCAACTCCCATATAGATGAGGACGAGGGCCACTCCCGTAATAGCAAGATAGTAGATAAAAGCCGGAATAGCGTTGCGCCTGATAATCAGACCTTCCGCCCCGAGGCAGCCTACTGTGGCACAAACAGCTACCACGTTGTTCACGCAGATCATATTCCCAATAGCTGCACCGATGGTCTGAATCGCCACGATAATAACTTCCGGAAGCTGAAGAATATTGGCTGTTTCAAACTGCAGGGAAGCAAAGAGCAGGTTGGAAACCGTAGCAGAACCGGACATGAAAGAACCGAGAATTCCGATAAGTGTCGCAATAACCGGATATGCCTGGCCTGTGGCCTGGGCAGCAGCCTGAGCCATAGTGGTAAGCATGGACGGCATGGCCATCACACCAGCGGCATCGACAATCTTCGAGTTCAGCATCAACTGCACCATTGCCACACCGGCAAACAGAGCTATGGCAGCTCCAGAGATCTGACCGAAGGTCATCTTCCAGGATTTTACGACCTCACCTGGTTTCATGCCGTGCATGAAGTTGGTGATAAAGGCAACAAGAATGAAAGGAATGGTTCCCGGCAGATACGCCCACTTGAGCACATAACTGGATCCAGTACCCATCACATCAGGCCAGACAAGTGTCTGGGAGGTAAGCCATGCTTTTAAAGGAAGAACAGGGATACGGGTAACAACAAGGATAAGGGCAATAAGCACATAGGGCATCCATGCCATTACCATTCCCATTTTGGCCTCACCAACATCACCTGTCTCTTCATCACGAGATTTCCAATTGGATTCCCATTCCGATTTCGGCGGGAAGTCCCAGGTTTTTTTCGGAATAAGAAATCCTTTTTTGGCCGCGAAGATAATAATACCAAGACCGATGAAAGCACCAAGCAGAGAAGGAAGATCCGGTCCAAGATAGGAAGCAATAACAATATAGGGAACAGCAAACACAACCCCTGCAAAGAGGGCAAAGGGGGCTGCCGCGAGAGCCGGTTTAAAGGAGCGCTCTTTTCCGAAGAAGCGGCACATGATGGCTACACCGAGCAGCGGGAGAAAAATCCCAACGAGTCCATTAGGAATGGCGACCCACTGAGTCAGAGCCATTTTGAACATCTCGGGATCAACGTGCAGGATGGTCAGCAGACTGTCAGAGCCGCCGGCGAGGGTTTTCATCGCTCCACCCGTAATCGGGGTTCCAACAGCACCGAAGGGGACCGGCACCGAGTTGAAAATCAGGGCCACCATGGCAGCGGCAAGCGGAGGGAAGCCAAGGCCAACCATCAGCGGACCGGCAAGGGCCGCGGGGGTTCCGAAACCGGCAGCACCCTCAATGAAGGCTCCAAACATGAAACCAATGATGATCGCCTGGATGCGCCGATCATTGGTAATCCCGTTAAACCCATGGTTGATTGTCGCCATCGCTCCGGAGAGTTTCATCGTGTTGAGGATGAGCAACGCACCAAAGATAATGATCAGGATATCAACTGCTTTGAGACACCCGAAGAAAGAAAAACCAAAAATTTTACTGGCATCCATACCCCAGTATGACCAGGCGATTACTGCCGCCACTGCCCACGATACCGGCAGTGCTTTTTTTGCACCCCAGTTCATCCCGGCCATCAGGACGATGGTCAGTAAAATTGGCAGAAATGCCATAAATGCAGAGAGATAATCAACGTTTAATTCAGCCATGGACCGCTACTCCTTTTCCAGAATTTACGGGATCGCACAGATGCCCCTCCCAATTTTTTCCCCGTTTCGGCGTCGATCGGGGATGCTTAGATGCCTGCGAATTCAGACAGGGGATATCGTAGCCGAATTATCACCACCCCTGCAACTACTTCTCTCGAAAATTACGGACTTTCTTCCTATTGGTATACCAATAGTCCACACAGGGGAAATATTGAGAAAAAAGAACTCAATATTCCTTATTGGTATCTATAAAAAACACCAACTTTTCATCAAAAAAACAACATTTATTATGATAAAAATGCTATTTTTTAATTTAAACTCATATAAAACTACAAATGAAATTACATAAACCACGCTTTAAGGCCCTCCAGGCCCAGTAGAGACTTGTTTTCCAACAATCCAGAAGCCCCCTGTATAAAAATTACCCGGCTTCCTCACCCGGCTGAATAAACTTTACCCGCCTTTTTCATTTTTCATCCACCCTGCCCGTGTAGATTGCCACTCTCACCGTGTTTCTCGTACTGGCACAGGCTTTGCTAGTTCCTTCTGGAGATATCCTGTTATGATCTCTTTTTCCTGCGCAATCTATTCTCAGAGGTTTATCAATGAAAAAAACAGTCATTTCTCTTGCGGCACTGCTTCTGTTCGTCACTGCCGCCTTCACCATCCGTGCCTTCTTCTTTGCACCGAAGCAGCCCGTAGCATGGCTCACTGAACCGGTGCAGCGCGGCAATATCGAGCAGAGTGTCAGTGCAACCGGAGACATCGCCCCGGCACTGCTGGTCGATGTCGGAGCCCAGGCCTCCGGGCAGATCAAGAAGTTCTATGTCAAACTGGGGCAGCAGGTGAAAAAAGGCGAGCTGATCGCTGAGATCGACGCAGCCACCCAGCAAAACGATCTGGACACAAGCAAAGCTCAGCTCGCCAGCTACCAGGCTCAACTGGCCAGCAAGAAGGTCAGCCTCGCCATGGCAGAGAAAAACTACACCCGTGAACGTGACCTGTGGAAAAAGAAAGCCACCTCTCAAAAAGATTATGATACGGCGACGGACACCCTGGCATCAGCCAAAGCAGCCATCACCGAGCTGGAGTCCTCAATTCGTATAGCCGAAATCAGCGTCTCTACTGCGGAGACAGATCTCGGCTATACCCGCATCACCGCGCCCATGGACGGAACCATTGTCTCCACCTCCATAGAAGAGGGGCAGACGGTGAACTCGTCGCAGTCTACGCCGACTATCGTTCAGATTGCCGACCTTGCAAAGATGGTCATCCGCATGCAGGTAGCCGAGGGTGATATCACCAGAGTACAGCCCGGAATGACAGTGCACTTCACCACCCTTGCCAACCCGGACACTCCCCGCGATGCCATCTTCAGCTCTATTGATCCCGGTCTCACCACCATGAGTCAGGGCAGCTACACCACCAGTACAGATCTGACCTCCAGTGCCATCTATTATTATGCCCGCGCCCTGGTGGAGAACAGCGACAACGCCCTCCGCATCGGTATGACCACTGAAAACACCATCGTCGTTGCCCATGCTGAAAACGAGCTGCTCATTCCCACGCTTGCCATCAGCAGTGAACATGGGAAAAAGTTCGTCACCGTTCTGCAAAAGGGAAAACCGCAGGAACGGGAGATCACCACCGGAATCAGCGACAGCGCGAATACTGTCGTGCTCTCCGGACTTAAGGAAGGAGAAGAGGTGGTAACCGGCCGAAGCGACAGTGGCGTCAACTCGATAATGCCCCGCGGTATGGGACGGAAGATGTAAGGAGAAAGAAAAATAATGGCACTGCTTGAGCTTTCCAATATAACAAGGGATTTTGGTCCCCCATCCAACCGGATTCACGTATTACGGAACATCAACCTGAGCATTGATCAGGGGGACTTCATCTCCATCATCGGTCAGTCCGGATCGGGCAAGACCACGCTGATGAACATCCTCGGCTGTCTCGACGCCCCGACTTCAGGCTCCTGCCTTATCGACGGAGAAGAGGCCGCCGGCAGGGCTCCCGATCAGCTCGCCGCCCTGCGCCGTCGTAAGTTTGGCTTTATCTTCCAGCGCTATAATCTGCTCGGCACCCTGTCGGCGAGGGACAACGTCGCCCTGCCGGCGATCTATGCGGGCGTAAAAAAAAGCCAGAGAAATCGCCGGGCGGAGGAGCTGCTGGAGCATCTCGCTCTCACCGGCAAGGAGAACAACCGCCCCGGAGCCCTCTCCGGCGGGCAGCAGCAGCGGGTAAGTATCGCCCGTGCACTGATGAACGGCGGAGAGATAATCCTCGCCGACGAACCCACCGGGGCACTGGACTCTGAAAGCGGCATAATGGTCATGGACATCCTTACGGAACTGCACGCAAAAGGACATACCATTATCCTTGTCACCCATGACAGGAAGCTTGCCGCCTTCGCCAGCCGAACCATTGAGATCAAGGACGGTGAAATCATCGCCGACACGCGCCGCCTGCCCCTCTCCACTCCCGCCCCTCTTGAACGGGTTGAAGAAAAGCACGGCATAACCTTCTACAGCGACCAGCTTGCCGAATCCTTCCGCATGTCGCTGCAGGCAATCATCAGCCACAAGCTGCGCTCCCTGCTCACCATGCTTGGCATTATCATCGGCATAGCCTCGGTAGTCTCGGTGGTAGCTATAGGCAAAGGTTCACAGGAAAAGATTCTCAGCAGAATCAAAGAAATAGGAACCAATACCATTTCCGTTTACCCCGGTAAAAGCTGGGGCGATTCGCGCTCGGGACGGATTCGAACCCTCACCATCAGTGACGCGAAGGCCCTGGGAAAACAGCCCTTTGTGCTCAATATCACCCCACAGACCTCCACCAACGGCAATATCAGCTACCGCAACATAACCCTCACCGGCCAGCTCAACGGCGTGGGAGAACAGTTTTTTTCAGTGGATGGGCTCGAACTGGGGGGCGGTCGTTTCTTCAATGAAACAGACGTAAAAGAGGACAATCAGGTGATAGTAATCGACAACAATACCAAAAAAGAGCTCTTTCCGGATCTGCCTCTCCCGCAGGTGCTCGGCCGCACCATCCTCTTCAATAAACGCCCGCTGGTAATCATCGGAGTGACACAAGAATCGACCAACACTTTCGGTCCGGACAGCGGGCAGCTCCGCCTGTGGGCTCCCTACACTACGGTCATGCACCAGATCACAGGCGACAAGGTCATCGGCACCATTACCGCCGAGATAGCGGATGATGTCAATTCGCAGGCAGCAGAGGAGACCATTACCCGACTGCTGACCAGCCGCCACGGCACGCAGGACTTCTTCACCATGAACAGTGATTCCATCAAAGAAACCATCACAGCCACCACTGGCACCATGACCCTGCTGATTTCCGCCATCGCCGTCATCTCGCTGATTGTCGGTGGAATCGGAGTCATGAACATCATGCTGGTATCGGTCACCGAGCGCACAGGAGAAATCGGCCTGCGCATGGCCATCGGTGCCCGACAGAACAACATCCTGCAGCAGTTCCTTATCGAGGCAATACTGATCTGCCTCGCCGGGGGTGTCTTCGGCGTTGGGCTGTCGGTCGTCATCGCCCTGCTCTTCAATCACTTTGTCACCGATTTCGCGATGACCTTCTCCACAACCTCTATCGTTGCGGCGGTTCTCTGCTCCACGGTTATCGGGGTAATCTTCGGGTTCATACCGGCACGCAACGCCGCCCGGCTGAGCCCTATTGAAGCACTGTCACGGGAATAAAAACGCGCCCGCCCTCATTTTTCAGGAAAAATTATGAAAAAATATACCTCCCTCGCCCTTGTATGCACCACCCTGCTGCTCTCCAGCTGCGCTCTGACTCCAATGTCGGGAGCCCCCCTGACCGACGCCGGGCTGATGTCCTCCCAGGAACTGCAGCAGTATGATGTGGACAGGCAGTGGTGGCAAATATATGAAGACCCGCAGCTCAATGAGTTGATGGAAACCGCCCTGCGCAACAATATTGATCTGAAGCAATCGGCCATCACCATCCGCAAGGCTCTTTACTACCTGCGTATCAGCGAACAGGACCTCTTTCCTGAGGCCTCCGCCAGCATGAGCGGAAGTAAAAGTGTCGAATTAAAGAGTGGTGACGACTCCAGCTCGTGGAGCGGCGAACTCGACCTGAGTTACGAGCTGGATCTGTGGAACCGGCTCAACGCCACCAGCAGGGCCAACCTCGCGGAATGGCAGGCCACCACCGAGGATCTGGAGAACACGCGCCTCAGCCTGATCAACTCCGTGACAGACGCCTGGTTCCAGCTGGCTTACATCGACGAGTCCATTGTGCTGACAAAGAAAAATATCGCCCGCTATGAAGAGTTGTACAACATCTTCAAAGCCCGGTATGAAGCGGGCAAAACAACGTCCATCACCCTCGTGCTGTCACGCCAGTCGGTACTGTCGGCAGAACAGAACCTCACCGCCCTGAAAGACAGCCGGGCCACGGTTGAACAGACCATGAACAATCTGCTCAACCTGCGCCCCGGAGAAAATGCCGGCATCAGGCCCCGCCCCCTCACGGAACTGCCCTCGACCTCCATTGACCTGCAGGTACCGATCTCGGTCCTTTCTGCCCGGCCCGATGTAAAAGCCGCTGAACAGCGGCTGCAGAAAGCATGGTATAACCAGACCGCTCAAAAGCGCAGCTGGTATCCCCAGCTCACCCTCGGGGCAGGCATCAGCGGCAGCGACAGCCAGCTCGGCAAGGTCTTTGATCTGCCGATCGGAACGGGTTCGATCGCCCTCAGTCTCCCCTTTCTCCAGTGGAACACCTTGAAGTGGAAGGATAAGAACGCCGAGGCAGACTTTGAAGAGGCCCGGCTGGACTTTGAAGAAACGCTGACAACAGCCTTCAATGAGGTGGCCGTCTACTGGCAGCAGTATCTGTTGGCGAAAGAGACGCTGGCCAGCAGAGAAGAGACGCAAAAGCTGAACCGCAAAAACAGTGAGTATTATCAGAATCGCTATAAAAACGGCGCAGGGGAACTCTCCGACTGGCTGGAGGCGATGAACACCGAATACAGTACGGAACAGGATGTGGTCAACGACCGCTATGAAGTGCTTAAAGAGGAAAACCTTGTGTACAAGGCAATGGCAGGAAAATATACGGGAAAATAACCATCTTCAACACAGCCCTGAGAAGGACCGGCTGAAGATGGCGGGAAACAGGTCAGTCCAGTTTTTCAAGCTGCGCGAAGTAGTTTTTCAGATAGACCTCGAACGGGACGTCTTTTGATGCCTCCACCAGAGCCTCTTCCTTCTTCCAGGAGGCAACGGCATCGGCAGTCACCTTGGCCTGTTCCACCGGTGTGATACCGACGCGGCGGCTCTTTTCCATGTGACGGCGGCTGAGGTCGGTGATGAAACGGTGCCAGCTCATCGGTGCATCCCCCTCCTCACCGCGCAGACAGCGGATAATTCGTGCCGAAGGAGTGAGGTCGGGATTGCGGACCATCCCCTCCATCCGCTCAACGATACTCATATAGTGCGGCCGGTGCTTCTCTACATCCAGAGCCTCAGCAATGGGCCGCATGGCCGACAACACCTCACTCCCCCACTCCTCAACACTCTTTTCTACCCCGAAATGCTGCAGGCGCAGCTGTGGATCACGCCCGCGCCCCCCCACTTCCGCAAGATTGGCATGGCACTCCGCCTCCTGAGCCTCATCAAGCATCGGTGCCTTGTGAAAAAGACAGTAGAGCATAAAGAGCTCAAGAAAGTCGAGCTGTCTCTGGCTGATTCCTGCCCAGTCGAAACAGTTAATATCCAGCGTCCGCAGTTCCACATAGGCAACCCCGCGACTGGCCAGCCCGGCGAGGGTTGTCTCACCGTCTACACCGATCTGTTTCGGCCGCGCCACGCCATAATATTCGTTTTCAATTTGCATCACATTGCCGCTGATCTGCTGCCGGCTTCCGTCGGCGGCATAGAGGCCCAGGGCCTCGTACTCTTTAGAGGGAGCAAAGACTGCTCCGCGCAGGTCGTGGATGTAGCCCTCAAGATTATTCGCCGTTACCGGCCAGGGAGTCTTGTTGCTGTAGCCGATATCACTCATGCGCAGGGAGGTTGCATAAGGCAGATAGAGGGTTGAATCATCAAGGGCTTCAAGCCGATGGGCTTCTCCGTGAAAAAAAGAGCTGTCCACCGCCGGTGAGTGCCCGAAGAGATAGGGAATCATCCAGCCGTGGATACGGATATTGCGCACCAGGTTCATGTAACTTGTATTGATGAAGGGCTGGCTGAACGGCTCACCGACGATCTCGGCGTAGTTGCGAAAGACGTCCGGGCAAAGGGAATAGTTGAAATGGATCCCCGCGATGAGCTGCATTGCCTTGCCATAGCGCAGCGCCAGTCCTTTGCGATAGAGGCGGCGCATCTGCCCGCCGTTAGATTCACCGTACCAGCCGATCTCCACCGCCTCGGTGTCATCTATGCGGGCCGGCATGGAACCGTTGAGAAGATACTCATCACTGTCAACCGCCATCACCCGATGCAGATATCGAAGATAAGTGAGGGCGTCGCGACGGTTGCGGAAAGCGGGGGTTACCAGCTCCATCAGACTCTCGGCATAGTCGGTGGTAATCGTCGAGTGGGTGAACGGGGAACCGAGAGTAACAGGATGACTCCTGGTGGAGAGGTGATCGGTACTGGTATAGCGCAGTCCCTCTTTTTCAATTCCTCTACGACCGCAGTCGAGGGTATGCAGAGCATCACGCTGCTCCAGTTTATCCAGTATTTCAACGAGATCCATACGAGGTCTCTCCTCTCAGTAAATTAAGGCACCCTGAGATATCAAGATGCCCGGTCTGCACACATGCGGTGCCTTTATAACCAGCCCTTCTGTTCACAAGGCGATGAGCCCGTCTTCCTCTTCAGCTTCAGGACAGAAGAGTCACCTCACTATATTAAGCCGGCTCTTCCATTTATCTACCAAAGCACCATTTTTTTCTCATTTATCTGGTAGATATCGGGGAGTTGAAATCTTTTTGGCCTTATTACAGACACCTGAGCGGCCCACCTCCTCAAGAAGGACGGGCCTTACCAGCCGCAAGACCGAGCCTCGGCTCTATCATGCAGAATAATTCTCTGGTGATAATAGTTATTTTCTTAATAATCGTTATCATATATAATCTATGGTGGAAAGAGGCAGGGACAACACTCTGCCGAGACTGTTCGTGCATCTCCCATGGGCGAATATAAATATTCGCCACCGAATGATCAACCATCTCCAGAGCATGGGGAAAAGAAGAAACTGGTAACAACAGCATACTCATGGATACTCAAGAAAAACTGGCGGAGCTTGTTGCTTCACTGAAAAAAGAAGGTACCCGTATTACGCCGCAGAGGTATGCTGTCATCGCCTTTTTACTGAGCACCGACAGTCACCCTTCTGCAGAAGAAATTTATACCGGTCTTTTACCTCAATACCCAACCCTGAGTCTTGCCACCGTCTACAAGACTCTTCATCTGCTCAAATCAGAACAGGAGGTCCTGGAACTGGAATTCAGTGAGATGGGAAATCGTTACGATGGACGCAAGCCCTGGCCACACCCCCATGCCATTTGCACCAGATGTAGAAAAATCATTGATCCACCAATGCTGGACACAGCTGCAATCATTGAAGAGGTTTCTAAAGAGACGGGCTTTGTAATCACAAACCACCGCCTTGATTTTTTCGGGCTGTGTGCAGAATGCCAGAAGGGATGAGAGCTTTTTTTTGCTGACTTGCGGATAACTATTACTGACTTGCGGATAACTATTATCTACAGACATTAACAGTCCGAAGATTTTAATTATCCAAAACACAGGACAATCAAAGACGAGGACAAAATGGCACAAAAGAAACGACTCACGACAAACGCAGGGGCACCGGTAGTTGAGAACCAGAATGCACTTACTGCCGGCCCGCGGGGGCCCATGATGCTGCAGGATCCCTGGTATCTTGAAAAGATGGCCCACTTTGATCGTGAAGTTATCCCTGAGCGAAGAATGCACGCCAAAGGCTGGGGAGCCTATGGAACCTTTACAGTCACCCACGATATTACAAAATACACCAAGGCAGATATCTTTTCAGAAATTGGAAAAAAGACAGAACTTTTTGCCCGTTTTTCAACCGTAGCCGGTGAGCGCGGAGCCGCCGATGCAGAACGTGATATTCGAGGATTTGCCCTCAAATTTTACACTGGCCAGGGAAACTGGGACCTCGTAGGAAATAATACCCCCGTCTTCTTTTTGCGTGATCCCATGAAATTCCCAGACTTGAATCACGTTGTCAAACGTGATCCCCGGACCAATCTGCGCAGTGCGAAAAATAACTGGGATTACTGGACACTCCTTCCCGAGGCACTGCATCAGATAACAATCACCATGAGTGATCGGGGAATCCCGGCTTCATTTCGCCATATGGACGGCTTCGGCAGCCATACATTCAGCCTGATAAATGCGAAAAACGAGCGTTTCTGGGTGAAATTCCATTTCAAAACCTGCCAGGGGATCAAAAACCTGACGGACCAGGAAGCAGAAATGTTAGTTGGTAAAGACCGGGAGAGCCACGGGAGAGATCTTCTTGAAGCCATTGAGAAGAAGAATTTTCCAAAGTGGATCCTGAAAATTCAAGTCGTTCCTGAAAAAGAAGCAGAGAATTTCCCCTTCAATCCCTTTGACCTGACAAAAGTATGGCCCCATGGCAAATATCCTCTTATTGAAGTGGGCGAAATGGAATTGAACCGCAACCCTGACAACTATTTTGCCGAGGTGGAGCAGGCCGCATTCAATCCGTCAAATATTGTTCCGGGAATTGGCTACTCACCGGACAAGATGCTCCAGGGCCGACTCTTTTCCTACGGTGATACACAACGCTATCGCCTTGGGGTCAACCACCACCTCATACCGGTAAATGCAGCACGCTGCCCCTTCCACTCTTACCACCGTGACGGTGCCATGCGGGTAGATGGCAATCATGGTTCGACACTCGGCTATGAACCAAACAGCGAGGGCGAATGGCAGGAACAACCGGAGTTCAAAGAGCCCCCGCTGGAGCTCAAGGGTGCCATGGATTACTGGGATGCCCGGGAAGATGATGACGATTATTACAGCCAGCCGCGAATGCTTTTCCGCCTGATGAAGCCGGAGCAACAACAGGTATTATTCGAAAATACCGCACGGGCGCTGGGTGATGCACCTGATGCGATCAAAAAACGCCATATCGAAAACTGCAGCAAGGCCGACCCTGCGTATGGAGCAGGTGTCGCGAAAGCCCTTGGCATGTAAAAACTCTCACAGAAAAATAAAGCCTTTCTAAAAATTGCTGCAAAACCATCAGAGAAATTTCGAGGTGG
>JBFHIO010000007.1:0-14940 GCA_041596435.1 Desulforhopalus sp.
CGTACCGTCGCCAAAACGTCTTCCAGCGGCTGCTGGATCTTCATGTCAAGCGAGAGGACCAGATCTGTCCGCGCCTGTCGCCCTTCCCCCTGCTGCTCTTTGACCCTGGAGAGCAATCGGTCATACTGGTACTCAACGCCTGCAAGGCCAACACCGTTCTCGGCGAAACCAATCAAATGCGAGGCCATGGCCCCGTTGGGATAGCTCCGACGCCACTCTCGTTTCAGATACACTCCATGCAATGCCAGCCTGCCCAGCGCGTCTTCCTGTTCCTGACTGATCTGCCTGGCAATCCATACCCGCAGAGCACCCCGCTTCAGTCTGCTCTCCAGCGAAGTACGGTTCAGGGAAAGAACAGATGCGAGCTGTCTTGCTGTCTCTGGAATCGAGCCAGCCTCACGGGTCCTGACATAAACAGAAACCTGCTCGATAGTCTCAGCAAGACGTTTTTTACGACTGTCGTAAATTGTCCCGCGAACCCACTCTCCGGCAGAGATCCTTTCAACCTTTACCGCTGGTTGCGAGCTCTTGCCCCCATTTCCCCCACGGTAAAGAATCCAGCTGCCGACGACAAGCGCCAGCACCCCTGCCACGACTCCGAGAAGACGACGCCTTCGAGTCCTGCGGGAGAGGCGAATACGTGTTTTGCGAACAGCCATGCCTCATCGTCTATGGTAGCGAAACTTGTCGATACTTGAGTCATAGACTCCAATCTGTCGCCCGGAAGCCGGATGCAAATCAAGTTTTTCCGCCAGTTTCGCCATATTTCCAGGACCCCACACCCGGGCACGACGTGCCAGCAGAGATATATTGGTCATCTCCAGAGCCTGATACTGCTCAGTCATCTTCGCCATACGGGCGTCAGCACTATTAATGAGGGAGGTGCAGATCAAATTGCACACCAGCGCCACAGGGACCACAACAAGGGCAACCCGCCCGAAACGTCTGAGCACGGCTCCACTTGCAGTCAGTCCGGCAACCCCTTCGACAAAGGGCCCCGCCAGACGGGTGGCAAGGGCGGTAAAACCTCCGCGGGAACCCGATCGCCCATATCGTGCTCCAGGGTGTACATATCCGTGAGTACTGTTGTGGAATCTCATTTATTCTCCTCTGGTTTTCCCAGCTTCTGCGCTACCCTGAGGCGGGCACTGCGTGAGCGGGGATTTCTCGCTATTTCTTCACTGGAGGCCCCTACAGGCCTGGAGGTGATAACTTCAAGGGCGGGATTCTCTCGAAACTTCCTTTTTACAAGCCGGTCTTCGAGGGAGTGAAAGGAAATGACACAGAATCTTGCACCCGGTTTCATGTAACGAACGCCACTGTCGAGAGCAATTCCAAGGTTTTCCAGTTCCCCGTTTACCGCAATACGAAGGGTCTGGAAGGTCTTCGTGGCGATATGAATTCTTTTGGGGTGAAATCTTGCGGGAACGGACGCGCTGACAACATCCACCAGCTGTTTCGTTGTTTGCAGCGCCTCCTTTTTCCTTGCGGTCACGATTGCCGCCGCAATCCTCCGCGCCTGCCTCTCTTCGCCATAGTAATAGAGAATATCGGCAAGCTCTGACTCATCCGCCCGAGCAAGAATAGAAGCCGCTGTGACACTGCGTCGATTATCCATGCGCATGTCAAGCGGCTCATCCCTTTGAAAGCTGAAGCCCCGCCCCTCGTGCAAGTCTAGTTGCAGGGAGGAGAGACCTGCATCGAGGAGCAGGCCATCAACTTCACAAATGTTCAGGTCGTCAAGCCCTTCTGCCAGCTCTGCAAAATTTCGCCGGACCGGAATCAGGCGGTCTCCAAAGGAGGCCAGCCGCTGCCGGGCTTTCTGCTGAGCACTGGAGTCCCAGTCAAAACCAATCACCCTGCCATCGGGGGCGGAGTGCTGAAGAATCCCCTCGGTATGACCGCCAAGACCAAGGGTACAGTCTACGTAAAGTCCACCAGAGCGGGGTTTGAGAAATTCCATACACTCCTCAAGCAGGACAGAGACGTGGATGGATGCTGGATCACACATTTACAACAACCCGATTTCTGAGAGTTCTTCTTCGTATTTGCTGAAATCCTCAAGGGTTTCAGCATTTTCTTTTTCGTAAACCTGTGGATCCCAAAATTCAAACCAGTGGACGTTTCCGGCCACAACCAATTCTTTCTTGAGATTCAATTTTTCCCGGTGAATTGGAGAAATAAGCAGGCGGCCCTGTTTATCAACAGAGGTGGTAATTGAGTTGTTTACCAGCGCCCGTAAAAGCCGGCCCATACCTTTTTTTACTCCGTCGCCAAGCAGTCTGTCTTCATACTTCGCCCACTCATCTTCAGGGTAGGCCCGAAGATGATCGTTCCAGGGGACGAGCACAAGGGAAGAAGCATTCAGCACAGTCAGCACGGAACGAATTTTTGCAGGGATACTGACCCTCCCTTTTCCGTCCAGCGTATGTGTCGAATGTCCGCGAAATCTATCGTTCGCCATTGGCTTCCCTTTTCTCCCACTTTGGCACCCTTTTGCACCACTCTCTTCCTTTTTATCGTATCGAGGGGGGCGAGTCAAGGAAAAAACTGTCGGACTTTCGACGGCATAGGGCAACACTCTCGATTACAGATAAAACACCACATGTTGTAGATCATCAGGTCAGGAACCCTGTACAGAGTAGCTTTCAGCAACCCGGAGAAAAGTTAATTCTTCGGTTGAAAAGTAGCAGATATCCAACCAGACAGGGCATTACAGAGGAAAGCAAGAGGAGTGTGGTATAAGCAAATAAAGTGCAAATAAATGAGCGTGGAGGAAAGTGGGGGAAACTCTTTCAGCAGTGCCCGGGAGGACACGAAGGATGTCTTCGAGGAGGAGGGACAGGTTCTCTCTGCAGGCATTGAAGCGGAGCAGTGATCATGCTTAAGCAAGGGCCTGGGGACAACATCTTCATTAAAGGGCCAGAGAAATTCTCACAGAAGGATACGGGAGGAGTTCAGAAATAGACAGAACAGCTGCAGCTGAGATAATCAAAAGGCGCCCAAAAGTCAGTAGCCACACCATTGACTTTCGCATGGGATACCATCATGGTCGCCATCCATTTTAGTTCCAGGGCAATTACGAAGATAAAATTTTGCCTCTTCGCATGAGGACATTTCAGAGCAGTAAATTTTCCCTCTGCATTGAAATTTTCCTGCCCCTTTATTACCAAAGGCACCATCCTGCCTGTGTGTAACAGCACCTGCCTTGAAATTTGCCTTACTCTGAACGATTCCTCCCGCAGGCAGGGACATGGTACTCAGAAACAAAAGAGCAAGACCAGACATTGACATGAAAAAAGGCTTCGACACCGATCTCCAGTGCAGCCAGAGGAAAATAAATGAAACAAACGGCAAAAACATGCAGCCCAGTCCCCATAAAATACTTTCACGAAACGCCACGAGGAGAAAACCGATGCTGCCAGTGAACAACACTATTGTTCCCGCTATCAAGAGAACTGAATTTAATGGTCCGCCACTACTTTTGTAATTAATATTTCTTATTAAAGAGTGATAATATTTCTGGAAAGAGGCCCAAAAAAGCTGTTTTTTTTCAGCGCCCCTCCCTGCCAGCCTGTCGCCTGCTTCGTTCGCGCCCAACTCGTTGATTTTTCTTATTTTATCATTTGTGAAATTCTGAAAATGCTGCAGCACACCATCCCTTACGACTTCTATCTGCCTCACATGATCAAGATCGTAAGTAATAAGCAGCCCCCCGGAAGTACACGATACCCGATTATTTTTAATCTCTACAAGGTCGCAATTTATCTTTCCAGAAGAGTTCTCAGGAAGTAGAGAAAACTGTGTTCTCGCAATCACATTCGCTGGGAACAAGGAACAAAGGATACATCCGACTGCAAAGAGTAAAAGATACTTACGGTACATGTTCATATGGGGTTCTCTTTATTAAACAACAGACCTTCCCTGTTTTTTACCTGCCCCGGACTGGATCTGGATTAAACTCATAATTACGACACGTCTTCTTTCGAAGATTTCTCGGAGTATGAGGAATAACCTTCATGAGGATTCAAGCTGGATCGGATAAGGAAAAAGCCAACTATCCCCGATGCAACTGAACCCGTAATAATGCCAAGCCGCTCATCAAAGAGCTGATTCACCCCCGTTTCTTCAAATGCCAGCGAGCCAATGAAAAAACTCATTGTAAAGCCTACGCCACAAAGAGCGGCAACCCCATACAGACCAGAAAAATTTACACCAGCTGGCAGTCTTGCAAACTTGAGTTTAATGGCCAGCCAGCACAACCCGAAAATGCCAATCGGTTTGCCAAAAAACAGCCCTGCAGCGATACCTGCAGGGACACCGTGCACAACCTGAGCAAGGGTAATCCCGCCCAGCGCGATTCCTGCATTTGCAAAAGCAAAGACGGGCAGCACAAAGAAGGCAACCAGATAGTGCAAATCTTCTTCCAGTTCTCTTAGCGGTGAACTCTTTGTTTCTTTATCGCTCAACGGTATAAACATTGCCAGAACGATACCTGCTAATGTTGCATGAATGCCAGACTTGAGAGTTGCAACCCACATAATTATGCCAAGAAAAATGTATAGACTTTTTGACAGGACCCCGAACTTGTTAAGGATGTAAAGTACAAACATGCATGCGACAACAACGAGTATTGCTTCTACAGAAAGCCCCACAGTGTAGAACAATGCTATAATGATAATTGCGCCAACATCATCAAAGATTGCCAGTGACGTTAAAAATATTTTAAGAGAAACAGGCACGCGGCTGCCAAGTAGCGCCAATATTCCCAATGCAAACGCAATATCCGTAGCAGCTGGAATTGCCCAGCCCTGGAGTCCAACGGGGTCGTCAGCGTTAAAAAAAACGTAGATTGCAGCCGGAACACACATTCCTCCAACGGCACCGATAGCAGGAAGGATAATATTCCTTTTATCAGACAAGTTGCCTTCTATAACTTCCCGTTTAATCTCAAGTCCGATAAGAAAGAAAAAGATTGCCATCAGTCCATCGTTAATCCACAGCAGCAGCGGCTTCGCAATTTCAAAAGCCCCGACGCGCACTTCTACGGAAGTGGATAACAGCAATCTATAATAGGATTCAAGTGGAGAATTAGCGGCCACAATTGCAATCAGAGCTGCCAGAATGAGAACTATTCCACCGGAGGATTCTTTCTTGAAAAAGTTTGCCATCGTTCAGTTATTAACCTCTGCTGAATTATGAAATTTATTCAGAATGATAAATTGCAGTTGTGGCATGATAACAGAGGTCAGGCTGAATTCAAGGACATTGTTTCGTCTTCGGCAACGGTTACCCTTCCCGCTGCGATTGCCGCCACCGCAGAAGCAGACATCCCGTGCCTCTACAGCAGCATTGCACATCGCAGGGATTGCCCGTAAACGGAGATGCAGCACAATTTTAAAAGGGAGTGATACCGGCTTACTGTTCATCACCGGTATTACTGATATTGGAGTCTGGCGCTGACCTCCGGGACATTTTTTTGACTGTAACAAAGGAGATGGAGATTATGCAGGGTTCCCTGAAAAAGAAAAGGCCGGATACGTAAAGTATCCGGCCTCAAACGGTCAAAGAATTATATGGCAGAAATTAATCTGTTGAAACAGGGTTTGAGTCTCAGACCCCCTCTTTCATCCTTTTCTCCATCAGAGCTTTCTCGGCAGCCTTCGCAGCATCATCCCAGCCAAGTTCACCGGCCATCAATTCGATAACCCGATCACTTACGGCCTCAGTCGCCGCAAAATCAACCAGACCGAGGGGCAAACGACGGAAGAGGATGTCGGCAGCATGTATCGCCATTTCCTCCCGCACCCCATGCAGGACATCTGCCTCAGTGTAAGGAAAGTCCGGATGGAGACGTGTTCCGTGCTCTTTCAACATTGCAGCAACCTTTGCCGCACGGTCACCGTAAAACTGGTTAAGATGCCGGGCAATGTCTTCAGCAATACCCAAATCCTTCACCAGCGACTTCCAGCCATCTTCCCGATACTCTGCTCCACCGATGACAGGCAGATGTTCGGTTTTACAGGGACCTGCAGTGAGGCCATGCACTTTGATGACCTCATCCACCGTATCTTCTGCCATACGGCGGAAGCTGGTCCACTTGCCGCCGGAGATGGTAATCATCCCGGAAGGATTGGTGACGATAACATGAGTTCGTGCCAGCTCCTGAGTGTTTGGCTTGTTGGGATCCATCACCAGCGGACGCAGCCCGGACCAGACAGCTTTTACATCAGCACGGGTCACATTCATATCGAAATATTTGTTGATATGACGCAGAACATACTCAATATCCTTTTCACTCACTTCAGGATGCTCGTGTATCTCACAGGGGTCATCAGTAGTGCCGATAACCGCATGATCCTCCCAGGGAACCACAAAAAGGACACGGCCATCTTCTGTAGCGGGAATCATCAGGCCATGTTTTTGGGGAGCAAACTTGCGGTCAATAGAAATATGTATTCCAGAACTGACTTTTAAAATCTCCCGGGCGTCTTTGTCGTCCATTTTACGCAGTCCGTCAGTGAAGGGGCCGGTGGCATTAACCACACACTTTGCCTTCACTGCAAACTTTTCTCCAGAGAGCAGATCTGTCACCTTCACCCCAACCACCCTGCCCTCTTCTTTCAGCAGATCTGTCACCTGCATATCGTTGGCAACGGCAGCCCCATGCTCTACTGCGGTATTCAGCACGCCGATCGTCATGCGAGAATCGTTAAACTGTCCATCGTAGTAGGTAACAGCAGCTTTAAGGTTTCTCTTATTGATCATGGGAAACTGATCCATCACCTGTTTGCGGCTGAGAAAACCTGAAGGGCCGATACTCCATTTTCCAGAAAGCCAGTCGTAAAGTTTAAGACCAATAAACACCTGTGGGACATCAATCCACCTGTAGAGCGGCGTAACAAAAGCACGGGGCTGGGCAATATGAGGTGCATTCTTCAGAAAGAGAGCCCGTTCGTGCAGCCCTTCTTTTACAAGGCTCCACTGCTCCTTGTCGAGACGCTTCACCGCCTTTTCAAGATAGCGCACGCCACCGTGTACCATTTTCGTAGATTTTGAGCTGGTCCCCTCTGCAAAATCGCGCATTTCCACCAGTGCAGTTTTCAATCCGCGACTCGCCGCATCAAGCGCGACACCGGAACCCGTTGCTCCGCCGCCGACAACCAGTACATCAAAAACTTCTCCGGCTTTAAAAGATTCCAGTGCCTGTTTTCTGTTCATTGTCCTGTCCTGTGTCATTTATCTTTTGGGAACGTTGAAGAATCTTGTATTTTGTCCATATTCGAGGCACAGGAGGAAATTTACCGCAGGCATAACGTTGATATTCCCTGGATAAATTTTTGACTGCAGCGAAGAAGATGAATAAAAGACTGATTATTCGATGTTCCCTTTTATTGTTTCAATTACCCGTTACTGCACCCCTTTTACGGGGAGGCCTCTGCTGCATCTTTTATGGCAGCAGACGCCTTGAATATTTCATCAAACCTGTGCAGGACCACCGGCCGAAGATCCTGGCCGGTGGCACCTGCCTTACTCTACCCAGTCAAGTGTCCGGGTTACTGCCTTCTTCCACTTCGCATAGGAGGTAGTGCGCATGGTATCATCTTCAGCTGGCTGCCACGTCTTGTCCACGCCCCAGTTCTGTTTGAGATCATCGGTCCCGCGCCAGTACCCCACGGCAAGACCGGCGGCATAGGCAGCACCAAGAGCAGTGGATTCTGCCACCAGTGGACGGGTAACCGGGACCCCGAGAATATCCGACTGGATCTGCATCAGCAGGTTGTTGGAAACCATCCCTCCATCCACCCGCAACTCGGTCAGTGTGACGCCGGAATCTTTTTCCATGGCATCAAGAACCTCGCGGGTCTGAAAAGCCACAGCCTCAAGGCAGGCACGGGCAAGATGTCCCCGGGTGATATAGCGGGTCATACCCACAATGGCACCGCGGGCATCACTGCGCCAGTAGGGAGCAAACAGGCCGGAGAAGGCCGGGACAAAATACATGTCGCCATTGTCCTCCACCATTTTGGCGAGATTTTCAATATCAGCAGCGGTGTTGATCAGTCGCAAATTATCCCGCAACCACTGCACCACTGCACCTCCGATGGCGATAGATCCTTCAAGGGCGTCTATTGTTTTGTCCTTCCCAAACTGATAGCACGGAGTGGTAAGCAATCCGTGTTTGGAGTGAACAATCTCCTCTCCGGTATTCATGAGCATGAAGCAGCCCGTACCATAGGTACTCTTCGCCTCTCCCGGAGAAAAGCAGACCTGACCAACAGTGGCCGCCTGTTGATCCCCAAGGTCACCGGTAATCGGGATTTCTCCGTGAAATGGACCGTTGGAATCGGTCGTGCCGTATATTTCAGGGTCTGAAGACGGCCGAATCTGCGGCATCATCGCACGGGGAACACCCATGGCCGCAAGCATGTCATCGTCCCATTCACAGTTGGCAAGATTCATCAGCATCGTCCGGGAGGCGTTGGTCACATCGGTGACGTGAGAACCGGTAAGATTCCAGATAACCCAGGTATCCATATTGCCGAAGAGGGCCTCACCCTTCTCAGCATCCTCCCTCAGCCCCGGGACATTGTCCAGCAGCCACTTAATCTTCGGACCAGAGAAATAGGTTGCCAGCGGCAGGCCGGTTTTTTCACGGTATCTGTCCATTCCTTCAGTGCCGGCGAGCTCTTCACATATTTTATCAGTACGCGTATCCTGCCAGACGATGGCGTTATGATAGGGACGGCCGGTTTTTTTGTTCCACACCAGCGTTGTCTCCCGCTGGTTCGTGACCCCAATGGCGGCAATGTCTTTTGCCACCAGCCCGGCGACCTGCATGGCTTCATGAATGCAGCGCTTGGTGCGGTCAAGGATCTCCAGCCCATCATGCTCCACCCAGCCCGGCTGAGGATAGATCTGCTCATGCTCAGCCTGTTTGGACGCAACAACTTCTCCGGATTTATTAAAGATCATGCAGCGTGAGCTTGTGGTACCCTGGTCAATGGCGACTACATATTTCGATTGCATTATGTTTTCCTCATTAGAATTTCAGAGCCTCTGCAGCAGCAGAGATGCCCGTTAGATCTCAACGTCTCAGTTTTCACCTGTCAAGGCATGACAATCATGCCTGTGATTGCCACATACAGTGCCGCACCGGTAATACCACCGGCAATTGGCGCAACTATTGGAATCCACGCATAGCCCCATCCGGAGCCGCCTTTGCCGGCAATCGGCAGTATGGCATGCATGATGCGGGGACCAAGGTCCCGTGCAGGATTGATGGCATATCCGGTAGTCCCGCCGAGAGAGAGCCCGAGACTGAAAATCAACAGACCGATAAGGAAGGGCCCAATACCGGCACCAAGATGATTCTGCTCGTGAAGAATGCCCAGAATCCCTATGAGCAGCATGGCGGTACCAATAAATTCACACAAAAAATTATTCAGAACATTGGGCACCGCCGGAGCAGTGCAGAAGCACGCCTGTTTCCCTGCAGGATCGTCGGTTTCTTCCCAGTGTCCCCGGTAGAAAATCCAGACGAGAGTTGCACCAATCATCGCGCCAAGCAACTGTGCGAGAATATAAACAGGGACCTGTTCCACAGGGAATTTTCCCACAGCGGCAAGCCCAATCGTAACTGCGGGATTAATATGCGCCCCGCTCATCCACCCGGTAATATAAACAGCCATGGCCACGGCGAGCCCCCAGCCCCAGGTGATAACAATCCAGCCGGAATTCTGCCCTTTAGACTTGTTCAAAACCACCGTCCCGACCACACCATTTCCAAGCAAGATGAGAATTGCTGTTCCCACCAGCTCTCCGATAAAACCATTCATCCGATTTCTCCCGAAATAAAATTTTGAGCAGTACGCACCATGGCCAGCAGGTCTGTTCCAGGGTGTTACTGCGTCCTTTATGCGCCAGTCAGAGAACTTCCCCTGTCAGCAAGGACAACCTCGGTTCCATGCTCTGCGCAGAAAATTTGAAGCTCCTCTGGAAGGGGCTTGTCGATGACCACGGTATCCACCTGAGCAAGAGTGCCAATGCGCACTGGTGCCACGCGGTCAAGCTTGGAAATATCAGTCGCGAGAATAACCTTGCGGGCGTTGGCAATGATGGTCTGCGCCACCGCCACCTCCTTGAAATCGTAGTCGAGCAGCGTACCGTCGCGATCAATTCCTGATGTCCCGATCACAGCGTATTCAACCTTGAACTGTTCAATAAATTCTTTGGCCGCCACGCCGACGACACCGCCATCAGACTGGCGCACCTCTCCGCCAGCAATCACCAGCTGAATGCCACGACAGTCTTTCATTATATTCACAACATGAGTGTTATTGGTGATAACAAGAAGTCCGCTGTGTTCCTGCAGAGCGTAAGCCACCTTTTCAACGGTTGTTCCAAGATTTAGAAGCAGGGAGGTACTGTTGGGAATCAGCCGGGCGACGGTACGGCCAATAGCCTCCTTGGCCTCTGTACCCATAAGAAAGCGGGCCTCATAGCTGTAATTTTGATTGGATGACCCGGCAACGGCTCCACCGCGAACCCGCTGAAGAAGATTGCGGTCGCAGAGGTCATTGAGATCTTTACGGATGGTTTGCGGTGAAACAGCAAAGCTGTCAGCGAGGGAGTCAACTTCAACCCGCCCCTCTTTCATAGCCCATCGCAAAATTTCACTCTGTCGAACTGATAATGTTTCCATCTTCCCCCCTGGTTCTTTGATAACCCTGACGTACAAAAGTGTAACAATTTAAAAAAACGATTGCAATATATTTTCGTTTGAAAGTAATTTACTTTCATAAAAATATCACACAAATAACCGTAACAGGCTGTTTTTATTCTATAAAAGATAATAGTAAAAAATTTCCTCTTGAAAATAGAGGAAAAAAGGCAACAGAGAGGATTCGTTTGCGAAATTTTGCGAATATTATGGGAGAAAACAGGCAGGGAACTGAAGGAGAAGAGACTGCGGGAAAAGCTGAATATTATTCTTATTCGTCGAACAAACCTGGCGGAGACAGCGGCTGACGCGGCATTTTACGACTGAAATGCTCGTAAGCCTGAGCGGTGGCAACCCGGCCGCGCGGTGTCCGTTTAATGAAACCGGACTGGATAAGGAAGGGTTCATAGACATCTTCGAGGGTGTTTTTTTCCTCGCAGACAACGGTGGCAAGGGTATCAAGGCCTATAGGGCCGCCATCAAACTTGTCGATAATGGCAAGCATAATTCGACGATCCATATCGTCAAGGCCAAACTGATCAACACCAAGAAGGTCAAGCGCTGCCTGTACAACCTCTCTATTCACCATCTTGTAACCACCCACTTCGGCAAAATCCCGCACCCGCCGCAGCAGACGATTAGCGATACGCGGGGTCCCGCGGGAGCGCCTGCCAAGCTCAAATGCGCCTGCCTGGTCCACCTCCATCCCAAGAATACGGCCAGAGCGCTGAACGATGGTAACAAGCTCTTCCGGGCTGTAAAATTCAAGGCGCAGAACAACACCGAAGCGATCCCGCAACGGCGCAGTGAGCAATCCGGTACGAGTGGTGGCGCCAACGAGAGTAAAACGCGGCAGATCCATCTTCACTGATCGGGCACCAGGCCCCTGGCCGATAATAAGGTCGAGCTGAAAATCCTCCATCGCCGGATAGAGGACCTCTTCCACCGCGTGGTTAAGCCGGTGAATTTCATCGATGAAGAGAACATCCCCCTCCTCAAGCGAGGTGAGAATGGCGGCAAGGTCGCCCTGCTTTTCGATTACCGGCCCGGAAGTAGTTTTTATGCCGGCACCCATTTCGTGGGCGATGATATAAGAAAGAGTTGTCTTGCCGAGGCCCGGAAAGCCATGAAAAAGGACATGATCCAGCGCTTCCCCCCGATTACGGGCAGCCTGGATAAAAATGGAAAGTGACTTGCGCAGCTGCTCCTGGCCAATATATTCATCCAGGCTTTTGGGACGCAGGACATTATCATTCACATTCTCCACGGCCTGTGGAGTCGGTGAAATAATGCGGGCATCTTCGCTTTGCAGGTCTTCTTCGTAATTCATATGCAGTTCATATCCTTATAATGCAGCCTGAAGGCAGTTCTGTACCAACAATGCATTCTCTTTAGCGCAATTGCGCCAGGGCCCTCAGAGCGAGGCGACTCAACTCCTCCACTGCCATCCCGCTGAACGCCTCTTCACCAACTTCTTTCTTCACTCCGGCCAGTGCCGTCCGCACCTGGGTATCAGAGTATCCGAAGTTCGTCAGCGCAGAGACAGTATCCTGCACCTCCGAACCGCCTCCGGTCAACGGGGTTCCAGCAGCACTGGAAACTCTTCCATCGGCAAGATGAGCTACTTTTTCCTTAAGTTCCACGCAGATCCGCTCCGCAGTTTTTTTACCGATACCCTGCAGAGTGGTGAGTCGTTTCACATCGCCATTAACAATGGCACTGCAGAGCGGCTCGACCCGCAGCCCGGAAAGCATGGCCAGCGCCACCTTGGGACCAATCCCGGAGACAGTGCGAAGAATAAGAAACAGCTCCTTCTCATCCTCGGCGAGAAAGCCATAAAGAGCAATGGCATCCTCCCGCACGTTGGTATAAACGTGGATAAAGGCACTTCCACCAACTTCCGGCAGACGTGACAGAGTGTCGGTGGACATCAGCAGCTCATACCCCACACCGTGCACATCAAGGACAGCACGGTCGGTGTAAAGTGCGAGAATCTTTCCTGAAAGGCTTGCTATCATAAGTTTTTATCCAACAATTTTCTGCAGCCTGCGAAAATTCTCAAAACTGCTGATTGGTATGGCAGATCGCCACGGCCAGTGCATCCGCCGCATCTTCACTTGGCGAACCCTGCAGTTTCAGTAATACTTTCACCATGCGCTGCACCTGAGCCTTCTCTGCCTGACCGTATCCCGCCACAGCCTGCTTCACCTGACGGGGAGGATAGTCATAGACCTTCAGCCCGTTCTGCATGGCAGCGACTATCGCCGCACCACGGGCCTGACCGAGCTTGAGCGCCGAGCGGGCATTGGAGGACATAAAAACATCTTCCACTGCAGCGACCTCCGGCCGGTGAGTCTGAATCACTTCATTAAGGCCATCAAAGATCTCATTAAGACGCCAGGCCAGCGGATATTTAACCGTAGTACGGATTGTCCCGCAGGTGACATAGACAAGACGACTGCCGGAGGCCTCAATGACCCCGTAGCCGAGAATCCGACTGCCGGGGTCAATGCCGAGAACACGCACCACTCAGGAAAGCTGCTCCAGCAGATCTTCATCAATATCAAAGTTGGAGTAGACGTTCTGCACGTCCTCATGGTCTTCGAGCATATCCATGAGCTTGAGCAGATTTTTCGCCACGTTCTCTTCGGTAACATCAACGGTGTTTTGAGGAATCATGGCAATCTGTGCTTCAACAAATTCCACACCTTCATTTTCCAGCGTCTCACGAACAGAATCAAAATCTTCTGGAGCGGTGAGGACCTGGAATTCCTCCTCTTCTTCAACCACATCATCTGCTCCGGCCTCAAGGGCCTTGTCCATCAGGACCTCTTCGGAGACAACACTTTTGTCCACCTGAATAAGTCCTTTCTTGTCAAACATATAGCTGACGCAACCATTCTCACCAAGGTTACCATTACACTTGGCAAAAGCGTGGCGGACATCGGCCGCAGTACGGTTGCGGTTGTCGGAGAGACACTCCACCAGCACGGCAACACCGCCGGGGCCATAGCCTTCATAAAGAATTTCATCATAGACTTCCCCGGCAATCTCACCGGTACCCTTCTTGATGGCACGGGCAATATTATCTTTGGGCATGTTTTCAGCCTTCGCAGTCGCCATGGCGGAGCGAAGACGCGGGTTACCGTCAGGGTCACCGCCGCCGGAACGGGCAGCCACGGTAATCTCTTTGATGAGACGGGTGAAAATCTTACCCCTCTTTGCATCATTTGCGCCTTTCTTTCTCTTAATAGTTGACCACTTGGAATGTCCTGACATAAAAGCACCTTACTTGTTTATGGGAACATTGAATAACCAGCCTTTCGCCCATATTCTTCGTTACAGTCAAAAATTTATCCTCGGAGGTAAGCGCTAGACTCCGACATCATCATACGCCTGCGATAAATTCCCTTCTGCACCTCGAACAGGAACAAAAGACAAAGTCTTTCAAGGTACCCCTATGTTAATGAGGCGACCGACAGGCCGCTTTTAAATAACGGGTCTCACTTCCTGTACTGCATCCCGAGCACAAATATCTCCCGGCTTTCCACCCGTGAACTCTGTGGTTTCACCACCTTGACCATGGCAAAACGCTGTTTCATTTCCTTCACAAATTCGGGAAAATCCTCTCCCTGAAACACCTTGACGATATAATGTCCTCCGGGCAACAGCAAAGTTTCGGCCAGCTTCAAGGTATGGCGAACCAGCCGAAGTGACTTCTGAGAATCGCTCCAGCGGTTGCCGGTGGTTTTGGGAGCCAGATCCGAGATCAGCGCCTTGAATGCCGGACGGAACTTCCGAACCCGCGGTATCAGCTCCGGTTCCATAATATCCTGCTGCAGCCAGAAAATCGGAGCTCCGCCAGGACGGGGACTCAGGTTGGTCTCCTGCAGATCGACACCGACTACAACCCCGCTGGCCCCCACCACTTCCGATGCATAAAGTGACCAGCTCCCGGGAGAACAGCCAAGATCAAGCACGGAATCACCCCGCCCGAGAAATTTATATTTCTGCTGCACCTCTTCAAGTTTATAGATAGAGCGTGCCGGATATTTCTCTTTCTTTGCCTTCTTTGCATAATAATCGTTTATTTTACGCACTTTTTTAGCCCTTTTACCCTGCTTTTACAAGCCCTCTTGAGGAAGGAACCCACGCGCAAACTGCAGCGCCTGAGACCGGTCATTCACCTGACCTTCAACCCTCGCATCATCAAGTGC
>JBFHIO010000008.1:0-14522 GCA_041596435.1 Desulforhopalus sp.
AATTTATGGGGTCCTTCAATAAGCTCGGTTATATTTATAACCCCGGTGAGACCAACTCAAAGGCGGTTCTTGAAGATTTGAAGGCGCTGGCGGATAAAGAGGGTTTTGAGGTGGTGGAGGCGACTGCGAGTAAGACTGCAGATGTCTACCAGGCGGCCAATAGTCTCGCCGGTCGGGTTGATGCGGTGTTTGTTGCTACCGATAACACCATCGTTGCTGGCATTGAGGCCCTGGTAAAAGTGGCACAGGATGCCGATTTCCCGCTTTTTACGGCGGATGTGGATTCCGTGAAACGCGGTTCGGCAGCCTCTCTTGGCATGGATTACTATGAACATGGTCGTCAGGCCGGGGTGATGGCAGAAAAAATTCTCAAGGGAATGAAACCTGGCGATTTACCGGTGGAGTATCAGGAAAAACTGGAGCTGCGGATTAACCTGCCATCGGCACAGGCGATGGGCGTTACTCCTCCCCAGGAAATGCTGGATCGGGCAACGAAGGTCTATAAATAAGGGCCCTTGAAACAGCTCGTATTTCGTTCATATTCGGTACTCTCATAACAGAAATTGCGCAAAAAAGGCCACCTGCGGGTATTGCTGGTGGCCTTTTCCGCAGTGTTTCTCTCACATATTATTGTCGGGATCTCCGGCTTTTTCCTCACAACACGATGACACTCTACGCATTCTACGCGGCCCTGCAGCAGGGGCTGGTTTACGGCATTATGGCCATCGGGGTCTATCTTACTTTTCGGATTCTCGACTTTCCTGACCTCACCGTGGATGGCAGCCTGCCCCTCGGTGCGGCTATTTCTGCGGTGGCAATCACCGGTGGAGTGAACCCCTGGTTGTCGCTGCTGCTGGCGATGGGCGGCGGTTTTCTCGCCGGGGTGGCAACAGCGGTGCTGACGACGCGCTTTCACATTCTCCATTTGCTCGCTTCCATCCTCACCATGACTGCGCTCTATTCAATCAATATTCGAATTATGGACGGGCCGAATGTGGCACTGCTTGGCAGGCAGACGGTTTTTGACGGGGTGCGGAGTCTCGGTATCTCCAGTCCCTGGCCGGAACTGATTATTTTTGTCGGTGTCAGTGCAGTTGTTTTGCTTCTGCTCATCTGGTTCCTCACGACTGAACTGGGGCAGGCGGTGCTGGCCACCGGCGATAACCCGCAGATGATCCGCAGTCTTGGCGTCAACACCAGTTTTATTATTATTCTCGGGGTCGGTCTCTCTAACGCTCTGGTGGCGTTGAGCGGGGCTCTGGTGGCGCAACACCAGGGAGCTGCAGATGTGAGTATGGGGGTGGGAACTATCGTGGCCGGGCTGGCCTCGGTGATTGTCGGGGAGACGGTCTTTGGGGACCGAACTCTGGCGCGGGCACTGCTGGCCGCGGTTCTTGGTTCGATACTTTATCGACTGGCCATCGGCTTTGCCCTCGGACTTGAATTCTTCAATCCAAGTGATCTCAATCTGCTCACCTCCGTGCTGGTGGTTGGGGCGATGATTACTCCGAGTCTGAAAAGGAGGCTTTTTCAGCGATGATTACCCTGACCGATATCGTCAAATATTTTCATAAGGGCAGTGTGAATGAGGTTTTTGCCCTCAACAAAATCAACCTTCACCTTGAAGAGGGGGATTTCGTCACTGTAATTGGTTCCAACGGTGCGGGAAAATCGACTCTCCTGAACGGTATTGCGGGGACTTTCTTCCCCGATTCCGGGAAGATTGAGGTAGACGGGAGCGATGTGACCCGCTGGCCGGAATACCGCCGTGCGGCATTGGTGGCGCGGGTTTTTCAGGATCCTCTGCTTGGTACCTGCCCGGCGGCAACCATTGAACAAAATCTCGCTCTTGCCTCGCTGAGGGGCAAGAGGAGAGGCCTCGGGCGGGGAGTAAAAGCGGCGGACCGTATACGCTTTCGTGAGGAGCTGGCCAGACTGCAGCTCGGACTGGAGGATCGGCTGCTCGACAAGGTTGGACTGCTCTCCGGTGGTCAGCGCCAGGCGCTCACCATGTTGATGGCTACGGCGGTGCGGCCGAAGGTGCTGTTGCTTGATGAGCATATCGCGGCGCTTGATCCCAAAACGGCCGAACAGATTCTTGGTCTGACGAAGGAGATCGTGGAGGGACAGAAACTGACGACACTGATGATCACCCACAACATGAACCACGCAATCGCCTTTGGGAATCGACTTGTCATGCTCCACCAGGGGCGGATTCTGCTTGATCTCAGTGGGGAGAAAAAGGCGGGGCTGACCGTGAAGGATCTGCTGGAGCAGTTTTATCATGCTCAGGGCGAGGAGCTGGCGACGGATTCTCTGTTGCTCGGGTAGAGCTTATTCGCCAAGGATTTTTTCCCATTCCAGTTCCTGAAAGGTATGGTGGAGAAGATGGTCATCGTCCACAAGCCGCAGCTCAAGGTTGCTAAAGCTTTTTTCGGCCAGAGGCACGGTGATTGCTGGCGGGGTGACGACATCATGAGTCCCGATCACTGCGAGGGTTGCAATGGACAGCTTTTCCGCAGGAGGGGTGTAGAGGTAGTTGAGCGCCGGGGCGAGGAGCACCAGTTGTTTAACCCGGGTCGGGTGTTTTAAGGCAAAACAGGCTGCCATCAGACCGCCGAAGCTGGAGCCGATAAGAGTAAGGTTGTTTTTTCCCGCAGTGAGCCGTTCAAAGACTTCAAGGCGCTCATTAAGGTCGCCGGTAAAGTCGGGGCATTTAATCTGTGGAAAATGCCTGGTGAAATACTGACCTTTGGTCCCGTTTCCGGAGGATTCGAGGCCGTGGAGAAAAAAAGTTTCTTTCATGGGAGGTGTCTCCTTGAGGTTTGAGGGAACATTGAATATGAATGAAATACAAAATTATTCAAGCACCCCTTAGATGAACAATAGACAGCAGCAAGATACCACAGAATGCCTCTATGGGTGAACTCGGTTACAAAGAAAGGCGGATGCAACCGAAGTTGCACCCGCCTTTCTTTAACTGCGAACTCTGAAAGCTTTTATTCCTTCTTCTCTGGTCCGCTGATGGTTATTTTCTGCACGGTTTCTGCTTTTGGTTTGGCAATCTCCAATTTGAGAATCCCATTGTTGAATTGGCCTTTTACATCTTCACTTTCTACATCAAAAGGAAGGGTAAAACTCCGCTCGAAGCTGCCGTAATGGCATTCGCGCCGGTAGAGATTTTTTTCATCAATCTCTTCCTCACTTTTTCGTTCGCCACTCAGAGTGAGAACCTTGCCTTTTACCTCTACGTTGATATCTTCTTTGGCAATACCCGGCATCTCGGCGTTGATAAAGATCTTATTATCATTTTCGAAGATATCTACTTTAGGGTCTAAATCGCGATTCTTCGCCAGAGTCTCATTCATGTATGCAAACGGAGCGAAAAAATCATCAAACATCGGATCGGAGAAATCGGTCTGATTCCTTTGTGCTGCAGAGTGTGGATTGTAACGCACGACGCTCATAATATACCTCCATGTGCTTGTAGAAACCTCAGTGTCAACTCTTTGAATATTCGAGGTTCCGGGTTTTTTTGCGCCTTCTTCGGCGCCTTTTCTTTTCTGCCCAATACAATAATTATCGGGTGTTGTGTGTCAAATAAAAAAATTACTTTTATTAATTTAAACTTATAGTAACAAGATAAAGGAAGCATAAGGAGAGATGTTATGGATCAGGAAAGAATTGGTCAACCGCCGATCGGTGGCGGGGAGGCTGCCAGGCTTCGAGGCAGGCAATCGGTACGCACAACTTTTAAATTACCTGAACAGTCGATTCGTGCGCTGTCTCTGCTTGCCGGCCAACTGGGAATCAAGCAGAAATCGCTTTTTGATCACCTCATTGCAGATATGGAGGCGTTGACAGCGATTGCCAGGGAGTTTGATGAGTTCCCGAGTGAGAGCAGGCGGGTGGCGAAGACGTACGTCATTTCAAAGAAAACACTGGAAAATCTTGAGCAGGTTTCCAGCGAGTACAATACGCCGCGGGATGCTCTCGTCGCCGTCTCTATTAACCGGATTTTGCCACTTATTGAGCAGGAGAAAGAGAAGCACCTGCAGCGGCAGGAACTCGTTGACGACGTACGCCAGTGGCTCGTTAAGGGGACGTCATTGTGCACACAGGCGGAGTCAGAGCTGGGAGTGGATGACCCGGCCATGGCTGAGCTCCGGGCCATGATGCGCCCGGTGGTGAAAGCTTTTGAAAATCTGGAGAGTATGGTAGATAAAGGAAGTGAAATAGAGAGTTTTCAAGTTGATTAATGGGAATCCTGTAAATAATTATGGTCGATAAAGACAATAAAAAGAGGAAGGCTGAGAAGGGTAAAACCTTTGATGCGGAATTTGAAGAAGACGCAGAGGGAAATTTGCCGGTTGTTGCGGCATCTTCTGATAAGGAAGAGGCGGAGGCGTCTGAGTTAGGAAAAGACACAGAGCGAAAGGGAAAACACGAATCATCAAAGCGTGATCCTGCAAAAGGCGCTGCAAAAAAAAGTGATAATCAGTGGATCTATTTTACCGGGAAGGAGATTTATAACTTCTTCTCACGGGTGAAAAACAAGCTCTCCGGCATTACTGTGTATGCCCTCGTCGGTAAAAGTGGTACCGGTAAGAGTTTTCGCGCGCGGCTGCTGGCGGAAAAGCTTGGTGTCTCTTTCATTATTGATGATGGACTTCTCATTTATGGTGATATTATTGTCGCCGGTCGCTCCGCCAAACAGGCGGCAGGCTATCTTAATGCCATCAAAACTGCGTTATTTACTGAAGATGCTCACCGTGACATGGTGATGGCCGCCCTCAAGGAGCACAAGGTTAAAAAACTGCTGCTGCTTGGAACTTCAACCAAAATGGTGCACCGGGTGGCTGATCGTCTCGACTTGCCGCCCATCACCCAGATCATCACGATTGAAGAGATTGCCAGTAAAGAAGATATTGAAGCTGCCATAAAATCTCGGGAGGAAGGAAAGCATGTTATTCCTGTTCCTGCTATTGAAATTAAACGTGATTACTCTCGAATTCTCGCGGATACCATCAAAATCTTCTTCTTTTGGGATAAAAAAAAGGAAGGTGAAAAACAGTCAAAATTCTTTGAAAAATCGATTGTGCGACCGGATTTTGCAGGTCAACAGCGACGCTCCGGCAAGGTGACCATCACTGAAGCTGCGTTGTCGCAGATGATTTTTCATTGTATTGATGAGTTTGACAGTAATATCAGGGTAAAAAAATTGAAGATCAAGGTGCTCTCTTCCGGATTTAGCGTGGAGATTGACCTGATTGTTACCTTTGGTACGAACATCAACAGTGATCTCGAATCGTTACGCAACTATATCTGCAGCATGATTCAACGCTATACCGGTATCGTTATAGAACATCTTGAATTGTCGGTGGCGGAAATTGTTTCACCAAAAGAGGAGGAAGAGGCGTGAGGGCCTTTTCCTCCTCTTTTTCTTGAGACCTCATAAGTGGAATTTCCCTGAATTCGTATAAAAGGTGCATAGTTTCGTAAGAATGGGAATATGAATGATAAAAAATACTTGTCACATCTCTATAAAATAATAAATCACCACTATGAGGAAAAATGCTGTTAAACAAATTTTCAATTAAAGGAAGGATGTATTTTGTTATAGGCTGCATCCTTGTCCTTTTTTTAGTTATGCTCGGATTTACGTTTTACACAGCTGACAGTGTGGCAAAAATTGGTCTGGAGAAGACAGACTCAGTAATGCTGGAAGGGCAAAAAGAAAAGATACAAGTAGCATGTCATACAGCTGCACTTACCGCGGGAAATGCTGTAGAAGGCGTCGAAGGCAAAGGCAGGCAGATTGAAATAATTCGAAAATTAATAAATAACATCCGCTTTGAAAAGGATGAATCAGGCTATTTTTTTGTATATAGAAAAACTACAAATGTGATCCATCCCATAAAAGAATCACTGGAAGGCAAAGACCTTGAACGTCTTAAAGACAAGAACGGTGTTTATTCCCTTCGAGAGCTGTATGAACAGTCTGAAAAAGGTGGCGGGTTTGTCCAATTCGTTTGGAATAAGCCAGGTACAGGTGATGTCGCAAAATTAGGATATGCAGAAGCAATCCCTGGTACTGACATGTGGATAGGAACTGGGGTTTACCTTGATAACATTGAGGCATATACAACAGTGATGTCTTCTGAAATTGGGACCGCCGTCACAAAAATTACCAGTTTTGCAAGTATTGCCGCCAGTATCATATTCGTCGCTATTATTGTTATCTGTTTGCTTATCAGCACCAATCTTGTCCGTGGTCTTGTCGCGATGAGCACCAGCTTTAAAGACATTGCAGATGGTGATTTAACGAAGCGTATCGACATCACCTCAAAGGATGAACTTTCTGATTTTGTAAGAAATTTCAACATTTTTCTGGGAAAAATTCAGGCCATTATCCGTTCTCTTACTTCTCAGACTCAAACCCTGGGGAGTGAGGCGGCAAGTCTTTCAGGAATAGCATCCAGCCTGGCAATCGGCTCTCGGGATGGTTCAGAGCGTTGCCATAAAGTGGCGACTGCCGCAGAAGAAATGACCTCAAATCTAAGTACTATCGCAGCAGCAATGGAAGAATCAACAACCAATACCAATATGGTAGCAAGTGCCGCAGAAGAAATGACAGCCACAATTAATGAAATTGCAGCTAATGCTACCGAGGCAAACGAAGTATCTCAACAGGCTGTTCTCCTGGCTGGTAGAACATCTGAAAAAATGGCAGAACTTGATAAAGCGGCACTTGCTATCAGTAAAGTTACAGAAACAATCAATGAAATATCAGATCAGACAAATTTACTTGCCCTGAATGCTACAATTGAGGCGGCTCGTGCAGGTGAAGCCGGAAAAGGTTTTGCGGTTGTCGCCAATGAGATAAAAGGACTTGCCAAACAGACCGCAGAGGCTACCAGAAATATCAAACAGCAGATTGAAGGGGTACAAAACACCACTACAGAAACTGTTGAGGGAATTAATCAGGTCTCCACGGTAATTGAAAATATCAATGAGCTCATTATTACAATTTCAAGCTCTATTGGTGAACAGAAAGCCGTTACGGAAGAAGTTGCATCTAACATCTCTCAAGCGGCTGCCGGTCTCAGTGAAGTAAACGAGAATGTCAGCCAGGTGTCTGTTGCGGCAGAAAATATTAATCATGATATTTCAGTGATTAATACGACAACAGATGGAATTTCTGACAACAGTATTCAGATTGGTACAAGCGGTAGTAATCTAAAAAAACTTACTGAAGAACTGCAAAAATATATCAATAAATTCAAGGTGTAAAAAGTTTTAAATTCTCTTCCCCTGGGATAGAGCCGAGATGTTGTTTTCCCGGCTCTGTCTCTCATCAAGCTCGACGGCCCCCCTTGTTTATTCTCGCTTTTTCCCTCCGTAGTATTATCCAATCCACGCAACGCTGATAACGTCTTTATCTGCAGTGATCATAAGGGTTTTCATTCTGGAACCTGTATGCTGCAGGAGAAGAACTTTTGCTAATGGGATAATGTGCCCTGATGTTTCTAATATGACGAAATTGAAGATCTGTGACACTGGAAATATCAAAAATGCACAAGTCTTTTTTACGAAGAAGAAATCCTTTGGGATTGTAAGTAGTTGAAAAAAGATGAAAAATCAAGTTTTACAACACTTTCGCTCGTTTGGCATGATATTAGCAAGTTCAATCCCTGTGGATTTAAAAAAGGGAGCTTTGGGTGCCCGATCTTTTAATGGGTACCCTGAAGAATCTTGTATTTCGTTCAGAGTTGAGGCACGGGAGGGACATTTACCGCAGGTATCTCATTGATACCGGAGCCTGGCGCTTACCTGCGAGGATAAATGTTCAACTGTACGAAGAATATGGGCGAAAGACTGGTTATTTGATGTTCCCTGATGTCTGGAAGCGAATCTAAAGCATAAAGGGGGGGGCTGATGCAACTGGCCGTTATTCAACACAGTCTTTGGGATGAGCCTGGTCATCACCTCAGAGAGGTCGCACGAGAGAAGGGGATTACCCTTTCTCTGGTTAAGGCGTGGAAAGGAGAATTCCCGGATCCGAATGATGTGTCCGGGGTTATCCTCCTGGGTGGTAATGCAGGAATCTATGAAGAGGGAGGTTATCCTTTTTTGCAAAGGGAAAAAGAGTATTTGAAGAATTGTCTTCTCCAGACAGATAAACCCTGTATGGGGCTTTGTCGGGGACAGCAGCTGCTTGCCGAGGCTTTGGGAGCCGAGGTGAAGCCAGCTTTTTCTTCTTCCCCTGGTCCCAGTGAATCTCTTTTGACTGCAGCTGGTCGCAGTCATCCTGTTTTTCAAGGATTTAGTCGTGGATTCTCAACCTTTAAATGGTCTGGAGATACTCTGTTTTCTCCCCTTCCCAGTTATTTTGAGATTCTGGCAACATCAAAAGAGTGCCAGGTCGATGCCTTCAGTATAGCGGCACGCCCCTATGTTATCGGCATTCAGTTCGACAACCATGCTGTTCACCCAGATGATGTCCGACGCTGGTATGCACGGCATGATCCTGTGGGCCCTTTGTCTGTCACCATGGATGAGATGATTGAAAAAATAAAAAAGGTGAACGATAAATTCCTGCAGGATTTTTCCCTGCTTTTCACTAATTTTGTGGAGCTTTGTCACTCATGAAAAAATGTGCCTCCAGAGCAGTTAAGATCATTGACACAACCCTCAGAGAGGGAGAACAGTCTCCTGGTGTTTTCTTTGATCTCGGGGTGAAAAAAAATATTATCAGAGGCCTTGCAGGGCTTGGTATTGATGAGATCGAGATTGGTGTTGCCTGCAGAGAAAACGGCGATCTCAATGTCCTGGCAGATTACATTCGCACGGCTCATCCGCAGCAGCGCTTTTCTCTCTGGTGCCGTTGTCGGGAAGCGGATATCCTCTATGGCGCGTCCCTGCGCCCTGCCTGTCTCTCCCTGTCTATACCCGCCTCGGATCTGCATCTTGAGAAAAAGCTGGGGAAAAATCGCCACTGGGCATTGAAAAGGCTGAGGCGTTCCATTCAACAGGCTTTGGACGCTGGTGTGCCCGGGGTGGCGGTTGGTCTTGAAGATGCAAGCAGGGCCGATCCGGAGTATGCCCGGAAATTGGCCCTGGTGGCAGAAGAGGCTGGAGCCTTTCGGCTGCGTCTGGCAGATACCGTGGGTATCTGTACCCCCGGGAGTGTCATCCGGTTGCTCGAGGTGTTCGACGGAGTAAAGATGGAACTGGGGGTGCATTGTCATAATGATTTCGGCATGGCCACAGCCAATACCATTACCGGGCTGGAGCATGGTGCTGTGTGGGGAGATGTAACTCTGCTCGGTCTTGGGGAACGGGCTGGAAACAGCCGTCTGGAAGAAGTCCTTGCTTTTCTTGCCCTGCAGAAGGATAGAGAATCATATGACCTGCAGGGCCTGCCTGATTTGAGCAGGATGGTGGCAGAGGAGAGCGGCCATGAGATTTCGCCATCCTGTCCCATTATCGGGGAAAATCTTTTTTCCTGTGACACCGGTATTCATCTGCAGGGACTTATGGCCGACCCTGCCACCTACGAACCTTTTGATCCCCGGCTTGTCGGGGCCAGCAGAAATTTGTTGATAGGGAGCAAGGCAGGACGCCGCAGTATTGTTGCCACGCTTGCCCGTCTTGGACTTCCCCTGCCGGATGAGTCTGGCCTTACCCGTCTGACGCGTCGAATACGTTCTCTGGCGGTTGAGGAGAAACGTTCCCTGGATGATCAGGAAATCAGAGAGCTGGCGAGCTGTCCTTAATCCGTCATATGGCAGGGCAGAAACCATCATGAGCTGATCAATGTGATCAGCTCATGATGGTTCTTCTGTAATGGATGGCATGAATCCCGGGCTGGTTCAGTCGTCAAGGGCAAATGGGGGCTGGGTGAGCTTGAGTTTTTTGATGCGGTATCCTATCTGACGCTGGGTGAGACCGAGTTCCCGGGCTGCCCGGGCCTGTACCCAGCCATTGCGGCGCAACGAAGCTTCGATTTCCTGCCGTTCCATATCCTGCAGGGAGCTGCGACTGGCGCGGGCTTTGGGCTGTGGTGGCGGTGCCGGAACAGCTTCATGCACAGCGGCCCTGGCTGGTACAGGCAGTTTATTCACATGGATTGAAAGTTTATTCATGTGATTTTTCAGGTCTCCAATGCGAATAATGTCATCGTCGGCCAGGATCACTATTCTCTCAATCAGGTTTTGCAGTTCGCGGACATTGCCCGGCCAGTCATAAGCGATGAGAAAATCCAGAGCTGTGCTTGCAAGCATCAGCTCTTTATCATTTCGTTCATTACTTGAGCGGAGAAAGTGGTCGATGAGCTGAGGGATGTCTTCCCGTTTCTCGCGGAGTGCGGGAAGTTCCAGGGGCACGACATTCAGCCGATAATAGAGGTCGCTGCGAAAAAGCCCCTTATCGACGCTGGCCTGTAAATTGACATTTGTTGCGGCAATGACCCGGACGTCCACGGTAAGGGTGCGAGTGCCGCCAATGCGTTCAAACTGCTGTTCCTGAAGAACCCGAAGCAGCTTTGACTGGAGGAGAAGAGGGAGCTCTCCGATTTCATCCAGAAAGATAGTGCCCCCGTCTGCCATCTCAAATCGACCTGGTTTTGCTGCGTTTGCACCAGTGAACGCTCCTTTGTCATGTCCCAGGAGTTCACTTTCCAGCAGGTTTTCCGGGAGAGCTGCACAATTGACCTTGATAAAAGGTTTATTCTTCCTTCTGCTGGCTTCATGGATGGCGCGGGCGACAAGTTCTTTTCCGGTCCCGGATTCGCCGAGAAGGAGAACTGTAGCCCGACTGGGAGCAACTTTTTCGATGGTCGAGTAGACCTCCTGCATGATTGCTGAGTTGCCAATGATGTAATGGCGATTGAAACGACTGTGCATTTCTGCCTTCAGGGATTTGTTCTCTTCAACCAGCTTCTCTTCTTTTTTAGAGATAGCATGGTGGAGTATCAGGAACTGACTGATGAGCGTGGCCACAATTTCAAGAAAACTCAAGTCTTCCTCAGGAGAAACCTCGGGTCCGAAAAGATGGTCAACGGTAAGGACCCCTACAGGGGATCCTTCAACTTTCACCGGGACTCCAAGAAAAGAGAGGTCTCCTTTTTTGACCTGTGTTCTCGCCCCTGTGCGGTTCAAAAACAGTGGCTCATTGTGAACATCAGGTACTACACAGGGTGAGCCGGATTGAAAAATCTGGCCACAGATCCCTTCGGAGAGCCCATAGACCCCACGTTGTTCTTCAGTGACGCTGAGGCCGTAGGAGGCCTTGATCAATAATCGTTTTTTGTTTTGATCGAGCAGAACAAGGGTTGCCCGCTCCATATGCAGGATGTCATGCAATACTTTGAGAGCTCTGCTCAGGGTGGTATCAAGATGCACAGCCCGCCCGATGAGTTTGCAAATCTCCGACAGGGCATGAATCTTCAGTGTTTCCAGGTGGTGCATTGATGGTTGCTGACTTGTCAGGGGTCCGTTCTCCATATTCTCCATATGTTCCTCTTGTATGCTGACCGTGCAGAAAATTCTGCGGCCTTTCTCCCGATATTGGTTTTTCCAATACAGAGAATATGCAAAATTTAGACCATGTCGGGAAGCCCCATTGGATGGTGTTTTTTTCTGTTTGAAATTACATTTATGTCAATAAATATGATTTTTTATCTACGCTTTTGTTATTTTTTTAAAGTGCAGCGAGCCAGGCCTGTACCGTTTTTTTCTTGTTTCGGGCGTGGAGGACTTTTCTGATTTTGTTTTTTGTTTCTTCAGGAGGCGGTGTGTCGCCCTTGATTATTTCTTCGCAGAAAAGGATATGAAATCCCATGGTTGATTCCACTATTTTACTGATTTCTCCCTTTTGCATGGCAAAGAGAGTCTTTTCAAGATTGGGATGAAGAGTCCCCGGGGCCACAGGGCCAATGTTCCCTCCCTGCAGGGCGGATGGACATTCGGAGTAACGCTGTGCCAATTCACTGAAATCAACCCCGGGGACCGAAACTTTTTCGTGTACCCTGGTAATTCGAGTTAAGGCTGCCTCACGACGATTCTCCGGAAACTGGTCATTGATTGTAATGAGAATATGGCGCAGCTGGCGTTGCTCACGTTTTTTCTGATCTGCTGACTCAAAGATCTCTGTAACCTTCGCCTCATCGGGGGACTCTGTTCGGGTTGCCACCTTCCTGAGAGTCGCTTTGACCATTAATTCTACCTTAAGGCCGGTGGCCATGGCTGCCGGGTCCATGTTATTTGCACGCAGGTCGTTTTGAAAGGCTTCCGGCGATTCATAGCGGTTTGCGATGGCCGCAATGGCCTCTTCAATTGATTCTTGCGCTACTTTCATCTTCATGCCCTCTGCGCTGGTTAGTATTTTACGTTCCAGAGTGCATTCTGCCTCAGCCCGGGTCTTGACCGCTTCATATTCACTCGTTTCAAGTTCATTGAGCGGGCGGTGAAACATCTGCAGGGAAAATTTGAGCTGATTATAAGGAAGGGATGGTTGAAGCATGGTGATTTACCTCTCAAAAATTATAGGATGGGGTCTCTTTCAGCAGGCTTCTTTTGCGGATTCATCTCAGATTCAACGATGGTTTATTTCTCTTAGAGAGTGAACAAGCCTTTTTGCTGCCACTGCAATGTGGAAAGCAAGAATATGGCCAATCGCTTCTTTTTTTATCCTTCCCTCTGTTTTCTTTCTTTTTTGTTCTTTTTTTTGTTTGTCTGATTTAAGACAAAATCTACTTTTTTGGCGTGCATCTTCCAAAATGTAAACAATTGAACAAGTCTTCTGCAATCTTGTCGGGGGGCTGATGCCTTGGCTTTTCCTCTCTAACATACTGTTATTTAAGGGAATAATAAAAAAGATACTATCTGGCATGCCCTTTGTAATAGCTTTCCCTGTCACAAGGACGCTAAGGGTTGCCTGATAGGGGGTGATCCTGAAGCACAGAAAAAGGCTGGGTCAGAATAAGAGAACAGCCGGCAAATTTACAGAGGAGCTTGAGCCATGAAAAAAATGAGAAAAGTAGCTATCTACGGAAAAGGCGGTATCGGTAAGTCCACGACTACTCAGAATACAGTGGCAGGGCTGGTTGAATTGGGCCGCAAAATTATGGTGGTCGGCTGTGACCCCAAAGCAGACTCCACCCGTTTACTCCTGGGCGGTCTTGCTCAGAAGTCAGTTCTTGATACCCTGCGTGAAGAGGGGGAGGATGTTGAACTCGAGGATATCCGTAAGTTGGGTTACGGCGGAACCTGGTGTGTTGAGTCTGGTGGCCCTGAGCCAGGAGTTGGTTGTGCAGGACGCGGGATTATCACTTCTATTAATATGCTGGAATCCCTTGGTGCTTATGAAGAAAGTGAAGCCCTTGATTATGCCTTTTATGATGTTCTTGGCGACGTTGTCTGCGGTGGATTTGCCATGCCGATCCGTGACGGTAAGGCTGAGGAAATTTACATCGTTGTTTCCGGTGAGATGATGGCCATGTATGCGGCCAATAATATCAGTAAGGGTATCGTGAAGTTTGCCCAGTCGGGAACTGTTCGACTTGGTGGTCTGATTTGTAACTCTCGAGCCGTTGATAATGAAGCAGAAATGATTGAGAAGTTTGCCGCCAAGCTTGGAACCAAAATGATTCACTTTGTCCCCCGCCACAACGATGTGCAGCGGGCAGAAATTAATCGTAAAACTGTTATCGAATGGAATCCTGAACTTCCTCAGGCTGAAGTCTATCGGCAGCTGGCTAAAGCAATTGATGAAAACGAGGACTTTGTTATCCCGACTCCGATGGAGATTGAGGTGCTGGAAGAGCTGCTGATGGAATATGGTTTGATGCAGGCAGCATAAGCAATATAAGATTCCTTATAATACTAAAAAATATACTGTTCAGGTAAGACTGCCGTGCCTGTCAAACTGGAGATATGACTATGATGATAATGATTCGCTCAATTATTCGACCCGAAAAAGCAGATGCTGTTCTGGCGGCTCTCATGGATGCAGGTTTTCCTTCTGTTACTAAATATGCAGTTGCCGGCCGTGGTAAACAGCGTGGCATCAAGATAGGCGATATTACCTATGATGAGCTTCCCAAGGTCATGTTGATGAGCGTTGTGCAGGAGCATGACAAGCAATTTGTTATCGATACCATCATGAATACCGCCCGCAGCACAGGTAAGGGAGCCTTTGGCGATGGTAAGATTTTTGTCACTGAGGTGGATGAATCCTACACCATTAGTTCCGGGGTTAAGGAGACCTCAGAAGCCTCCGAGGAGGTCCCTGCATGAAAGAAATTATCGCCGTTGTGCGTATAAATATGATGAACCAGACCAAGCAGGCTCTCACCGATTGTGGAATAGATGCTTTCTTTGTCCATGAGGCTCAGGGGAGGGGCAAGGGGTTTGTGAATCCCGAGATTCTGGAAGGAGTGCAGCAGGGTCACGAAGAAGCCGCTTCTCTGCTTGGAGAAAAAGGGAAACTTTACCCTAAACGTTTACTCACTGTCGTTG
>JBFHIO010000009.1:0-14204 GCA_041596435.1 Desulforhopalus sp.
GGTCTCACGAGAGTTTAGAATTCCGGCGCTGTTCGGTTGCGGAGACGTATGGCAGAAACTTGAAGAAAAGCATGTCACAGAGAAAGAATTCACCCTTGATGCCACTGCCCGCTCCATCTATCCAGGGCGAGACGAAATTGCCCTGCGACGTCAGCATGTGATGCCTTCTCCAATGACAGGTTCCCCCGTACAGCTGATTCTCTCCAGAGCACTGCAGCTCATCACCCCTCTCAACCTCAACGATCCGGATTCGATTCGCTTCAAATCACCCTTCTGCGAAACCCTGCACGATATCACCCGCTTCTGTCATGAGAAGTCGGTGCTGGTAATGTTCAACTTCGGCACCAGTCACCAATTTCCGCAGGCCGCAGCGAAACGCCTCATTGGCGATGTCCCGCTGGAATGGTGGGTACTCGACCTTGCCGATGGCCTGCGGGAAGGGCTGGACAAGGAGACGAAAACAGTCTCCATTAACGATGTGGTCAGTGTGCCCATGCTGGCCATCTGGCGCGGGATTGCCGCCTTTCCCTGGGAGGGCCCGCCGCCAATGAGCATGCGTGGATTAGGTTCTATCATCTTTCAGTCCACCATGCGCCCCGAACTCTCTCCGGACGTGGCAGCAGCAAAGCTGAACGCCCGCAATTTTTTTCTTATTTCAAAATATTTCTGCAACCTTGGCGTGCGTCTCGGGTATCATTATGCCATGATTGAGGCGTGGCTGAGTGAGCTGCGCACCGAGAGCTATCTTACCTTCCGTTTCAAGGGCGGCGCAGCGGACATGCAACGCAAAGCGGTGCGGGCGCGGCTGCTCGCAGATATCCTTGAACGCTGGGATTTCAGTATCGAACTCCGCGGAGATGCACTGCTGGCAAGAATCAAGAAAATGCCCATAGATTTTCTGGAAGATCGCCTGATGATTCTCGGTTATCTCAGTCTGCACGCCCGTCAGCTCGACATGGTAATGGACCGGGCGGAAACCGTTGAAAAATATCGGCAGAAATTTCTCCAGGAAATTGATGAAATGCTGGCCAGAGAAAAAATAAACAAGGGAGCAGACAATGAAAAAGATTCTCCTCGTCGATGACGAGCAGGAGTTTCGTGAAATAAGCGGGAAATTTCTTGCCCGCCGCGGGTTCGAAACTCTGCAGGCAGGGAGTTGTGCCACCGCGCTCGACGTGCTCGCAAAAGAGGCGGATAACGTTGACGTCATTATCATGGACGTCTCCATGCCAGGCAGGGACGGCATCGCCTGCATGGCGGAGGTAAAGGCGACGTGGCCGCAGCTTGAGGTAATCATCCTCACCGGTCATGCCTCTTTGAGCGTAAGCATCACAGGAATGAAGCAGGGCGCCTTTGACTACTGCATGAAACCGGTAGACTACGATGAACTGCTGGAGAAGGTTGCTCTGGCACGGGAAAAGGCTGCTCGGGAAGGATAAATTTCAGAAAAGACGGAGACTGCAGGGGGGAGAATCTGAAAAAGAGATCTCGCCTCCCAAAAAAGGGGACGAGATCTCTTTTTTACTTCTACATTCCACAAAAGGATCAAAAAAGGCTGAAGATCATTTTTCCCGCCATTCCGAGAAGGACAACTCCGAGAAAGATTTTGATCGTTGTGGATCTGAGATGCCCGTGCATAACCTTTGTTCCCAGTGTACCACCAAAATATGCGGCAACAGAAGCACAGATCAGCACCTGCCACTGCACCGTCCCCATCAGAGCATAGGCAGCAAAAGCGATAATTGAAGAGAAGGGAACGACAAAGGCCGTAATAGTTGCAACCTTTTTGGGATTAAAACCAAGAAAAATCAGCATTGGTGAAATCAGCATCCCGCCCCCCACTCCCAGCAGACCTGAGAGAAATCCGGCCCCCGCCCCAATGAGGGCAGGTGCAACCACGGGCCGGTCTTCACGGTAGTTCTCCTCTCCGCCCCTGCGTCGATAGAACAACAGCATCAACCCTGAAAAAACAAGGAAACCGACAAAGACCCACAACACCGCATCCCGGGAAACGAGCACCGAACACCACGCTCCCAGAGGGGCAAGGATCATGGAAGTAATAATGATCGGCATGCCAAGGCGAAAATCGAGCAGCCCGTTCTTTATATTGGAGTAACTCGCCGCGCCCATGGAAATTGCATTGATCATCAGTCCGGTGGGTTTGGCCGCGTTGAGCGGCACTCCGAGCCAGTGCAGCACCGGGATAAGTGCCAGGGCAGACCCCACTCCGCCGAGAGCAAAGATAAAGCTGAAAATAAAGGCCAGGCCCGTGGTTATAATTAACATCCAATCCATTCCATTCTCCGTGTTCAGAGCAGGCTGGAAGCATATCACTGCCACCCGCTCACCGTTATGAGACCATCGAACAACTCGTCTTTCGCCCATCCCCTGCGTTGCAGCAAAAAGATATTCTCAGAGATCCGCGCCAGACTTCGATATCAGGGTCCCTTGAATATAAAGGAAAAACGAGGAGTTTCACGGTTCCCTACAGCAAATCAGACTGTTCTAAAATCTGCGCCTGGATAACAGCATCAATGCATTCCATAAATTTAAGGACACAGGGAATTTTCAATCGATAGTAAACCTGCTTTCCCCGCTTTTCACTTTCTACGATTCCCGCTTCTTTCAATACGGTGAGATGCTTTGAGACAGTAGAGAAATCGACATCCACAGCATCAACAAACTCGCAGACACAGTGTTCTCCGTCAGAGAGTTGCCGGGCAATCCACAACCTCGTGGGATGAGCAAGAGCCTTGAGGATTTTGGCCCTGGCTTCGTATTGTTTTTTCTCTTTTGGCGTCACACCACACCTCCATTTCTTTTTTGGTAAAATAACCAAATGTTTTTTCGAAGTCAAGAGATGACTGAAGGTCCCGGCTCATACTATTTCACCGGGACCTTCAAGTATAACTTCGTATGAACGTGTTAATTGAACAGGTTCACAAAACGCCTGAGTTATCCCTCAACAGAAGAGTTGAGATCAGGCAGGCGGCTTTTGCATGCTTCCAGGATATTCTTGAGCATTTCGCTGTATGACATATCCTGTAAGTGAGCCATCTTTGCCAGATGCCCGTCCCAGCACCAGCCGGGATTAGGGTTTACTTCCAGAAGCCTTGGAGTTCCATTTTGGTCCAGCCTCCAGTCGAAGCGGGCGTAATCATGACATCCCAGGCGATCAAACAACTTGAGACAACTCGCCCCAAGAAATCTCTCAACATCTTCTGACAGGTTTGCGGGAACAGATTTAATGTTCCAGTACGGAGAACTGGGATCCCACTTTGCTTCATATCCGCATATTCTGGGTAATTCCGCCGGCAGTGCGGAATAATCTTCTTCGATTATGGGCAGTATCGTATATGCACCGGACTGGTTCCCAATAATACCAACACTTATATCTTTTCCGGTTAAGAACTCTTCCAGCAACACGGGGATATTGTAGCCAAACTTCGCTCTGATCTCAATAATTGCACTTTCCAGTGCCTGCAGATTGTAACAAACATTCGTTTGCGTAATACCAAAACTGGAATCTCCACAGTTGGGTTTTACGATGACAGGAAAAGACAAGGTAAATTCCATAAACTGGACATCTTCCGGATTGAGCATATAGGCTTCAGGAACTGGAATATCCATTTCCCTGGCAATGCCCCGCACCAGCGATTTATCGTAACAATAGGCAAGGCACTGGGGTGAACCACCTGAATAATGGAATTCCATTATTTCGAGAAGAGCGGCAACATGCAACTCTTTTGTTGCGTCATTCTGAAATCCTTCGTCGCAGAGATTAAAGACGAAACGGCATTTGTTTTTCAGCCTTTCCAGATCCTTCACCAGAGTATCGTGCTGGTTCAGATAAATAAATTCATATTCAGACAGGCCTGCCAGTGCCTCTTTGAGCAAATCGATTGTATGATAGTCATCCTCGTCAAAACTTGCGTCGGGTTTAACCACATCGCTTTTAGCGGGATCGCCCAGTAAAACAAGCACGATATCTTTTTCTACTGAATGCTTCCTGACGGGCGACCATTCCTTTTCAGCCACAGCTGTTACAATTATCCGCTCTGCCATCATGCCTAAATCTTGATTCCTTTTCGATTCAGATGACATTTTTGAATAGTTGCAAAAATTTTCAAATTCAGCCTGACTCAGCAGTTCCTTAAGGTCATTATTTGAATACAAACGTTCCGCATAAAACTGGTCAGCAATAACACCTTTGGTAACATGGGTAATCACCTCTCTGGAAATCAGACGCTGGCCATCTTCAGAAAGAGAGCGTTCCCGACAGACAAAATAGTTTTTGTCTATCCATTCCCAGCTGCGAGGTTCAAAATTCTCCCGCATGTGGCTGCCATCAGTGATATCTATCAACAACTTCCCACCAGGCTTCAAAACTCTCCTGACTTCCTCGAGGATTCTTGTATCATCTTTACTGGAATCAAAATAACCGAAACTGTTCCCGGCAATGAAAACGACATGAAATTCATCGGTTTGAAACGGCAGCTTCCGCGCGTCCCCTTCCTTGAAAAGGACATTTAAGCCCTCTGTTTTGTTTATTTTCCTCGCCCGATTTATCAGGTAGTGAGACCTGTCCAGCCCTACGACATTATTATAACCTCTTTTCGCAATCTCCAGAGCATGTCGGCCCTGACCACAACACAAGTCAAGAATTTTGTCAGTTGGGGAGGCATTGACCGCCGCAAGAAAGGTATCGACTTCTTTAATACTTATATCCTGGTCTTCTACAACATCTCCGTCCGTGCGCAAATAATTTGCATTAAAAAGATGACGCCACCAGTCAGCTTTCACATAGCTTTCCAGATTATCTACAGGCCCAAAGACTTCAATTATTTTCTTGTTTCCACTTTTAGACATCTGCTTTTCCTCTTCCCACAGATTTTTTTTACACAAAAAACGAAGGCAAAACACGAGGTAAACACAGCGAATTGCGGCTGGAATACAGGAAAAGATAAGCAACATAATCCTGCAGACTGTCGTCAGTTTTCCCGTGCCTTTCTCCGTCTTCCCCCGCCAGGTTGATCTATCAGATCGAAGTCCAGAATTCTTCACATCTTTGACACGGCACAACGTGTCCTGCACTTTCTTTTCCATGTCGTTGTACGTGCAGTATCTGCAGAATTTAATTTTCCATCTGTTACCACTTTTCCTTACAAAAACCAACACAATAGCAAAGGGAAAACCATTGAATTATGACAGCTTATTATTCAGACCGTAGAACTAATACAGATACTGATCTTTAAGCTTTACCTGAGGGGAGTAAATGTATACGAGCGGGGAAGAGAATAAAGATCCCGTTTATGGTCATATCTGAGGGAAAAGAGAGAATGTGTAGAGACAGGGCACGCCTTGTCTACATCAGCACCGGAACCATCGCGTCTCGTGCCAATCCCCTCACTCATCACTGTTGATGCCATCAAATCCATTCTCAAGAAGGAGTTTTATTGCCAGGTCAAAAGGGGTATTCTCTATGTGGCAGAAGCGTGATTCTCAATTTCTCGGGAATCGCAAAATCTGGAAAATCAACTCAATCCTTTCGCAATGTTACGGATTGACAGTCGCTCCCCATGCGGGAGCGTGGATTGAAACAACATCTATGTACAGGAAAAAGCTGTCCTCAACCGTCGCTCCCCACGCGGGAGCGTGGGTTGAAACAGCGCATACTCGTCCACGTCAAACCAAAACGTCTCTCCCCACGCGAAAGCGTGAAGAGAGACGTTTTTTGTAGAGACAGGGCCACCCGTCTCTACGATCGATCTCTAAACCGAAATTTTTACCAGTTCGGGTTAAAGTGCTTTATCGATACTTTCAACAGATTTTTTTGCATCTCCAAACAGCATCCACGCATTGTCCTTGAAAAAGAGAGGATTCTGCACACCGGCATAGCCGGTATTCATGGAGCGCTTGAAAATAATGACCTGCCTTGCCTTCCAGACCTCAAGAACAGGCATGCCGGCAATCGGGCTGTGCGGGTCTTCCAGGGCTGCAGGGTTAACAGTATCGTTTGCACCAATAACAAGAACGACATCGGTGTCGGCAAAATCGTCATTGATCTCGTCCATTTCCAGCACGATATCATACGGAACCTTTGCTTCAGCAAGAAGGACGTTCATATGGCCGGGAAGTCTCCCTGCCACAGGATGGATACCAAAGCGAACCTTCGTGCCGTTTTTCTTCAGTTTTCGGACAATTTCTGCAACCGTATATTGAGCCTGGGCGACAGCCATGCCGTATCCAGGTGTAATAATGACGGATTCTGCATCTTTCAACTTCTCAGCAACATCTTCTGCTGAGATTTCCTTATACTCACCCATGTCACCAGCGTCCTCTGAAGCGCTGCTGCCGTCGGTACCAAATCCTCCTGCAATCACGCTGAAGAACGAACGGTTCATGGCCTGGCACATGATATAGGAAAGAATAGCACCCGATGAGCCGACCAGTGCACCTGTGATAATGAGCAGATCATTGTCGAGCATAAACCCTGCCGCTGCTGCCGCCCATCCAGAATAGGAGTTCAGCATTGAGATAACCACCGGCATGTCCGCACCGCCAATGGAAGCAACAAGGTGCCATCCGAATAACAGGGCGATGATTGTCATAAGAAGAAGCGGCCAGAAGACCCCACCCTGCTGAAGAAAAACAGCCAGGAGAATGATCGAAACAATAATGGCAAGGAGGTTCAGTTTGTTCTTATTGGGCAGTACCAGAGGCTTTGACGAAAACAGCCCCTGCAGCTTTCCAAAAGCGACGATTGATCCGGTAAGAGTAACCGCACCAATAAAAGAGCCGATAAAAACTTCTACGAGATGAACGGTGACCATCCCCTGGAGCATGGCCGCTTTTTCAACAGGAGCAAGAGCCTGATAACCGAAATAACTGTTAAAGCCGACCAGCACCGCTGCCAGACCGACAAAACTGTGCAGGAGTGCAATCAGCTGTGGCATCTGCGTGATTTCCACCTTCCGCGCCATAACGATACCGATAACGGCACCGATTGCCATTGCAATGACGATAAAGGACAAACCACCCTCATTGGGGCCGAAAATAGTCGCAATCAGCGCCATTGCCATACCGATAATACCGTAGATATTACCCCTTCTGGCTGTTTTCTGAGTGGAGAGGCCGGCCAATGCCATAATGAACAGCAGACCGGCGATTATATATATACCTGTAACAAATCCCTGTGACATGAATTAATCCTCCTTCCTGAACATCTTCAGCATACGATGGGTTACAAAGAAGCCACCGAAGATATTTATTGAGGTAATCAGAACGGCTATAAACGCAAGCGATCTTATAAGCAGGCCATGATGCCCGATCTGCAGCAACGCACCGACGATGATAATACCAGAAATGGCATTGGTAACACTCATCAACGGCGTATGCAGCGAATGGGTAACATTCCAGATCACGTAATATCCAAGAACGCAGGAGAGCACAAATACGGTGAAATGCCCTAAAAATTGAGTCGGCGCGAAGGCTCCGAGGCTGGCAATAGCACATGCACCAATGGCAATAAACAACATTTGCAGCCACGGTTTTGAGGGTTCCTTCTTCTCCTCCGGCTGCGCAATCGGTTTTGCTGGTGCCGGTTGTTTGGAACTGACCTGAACAGCTGGCGGTGGATAGGTTATGTCGCTGCCTTTCACCACCGTAACACCACGAATGATAACATCATCGAAATCAACAGTGAGGGTTCCGTCTTTTTCTTTACAGAGCAATTTCAACAGGTTGACAAGATTGGTCCCAAACAACTGGCTGGCCTGCCCGGGCATCCGGGAAGGCAGATCCGTATAACCAATAATGGTAATACCATTTTTGACCACAACCTTGCCCGGCTCGGTCAGAGTGCAGTTCCCGCCGTTCGGCGCTGCAAGGTCGACAATAACGCTGCCCGGCCGAAGCGACTCGACCATGTCGTCAAGAATCAGTTTGGGAGCAGGTCTCCCCGGAATAAGGGCCGTGGTGATAATGATATCCACTTCTCTGGCCTGTTCCCGGAAGAGCTCCATTTCCGCCGCAATATATTCTTTGGACATGACCCGGGCGTATCCATCACCAATCCCGGCCTCTTCCTCCATGGTGACTTCCAAAAACTCCGCCCCCATGGAATTGATCTGTTCCTTAACTTCAGGACGGGTGTCAAATGCGCGCACTTGAGCACCAAGGCTTCCGGCAGCACCAATCGCGGCAAGACCGGCCACCCCGGCACCAATAATCATGACCTTTGCCGGCGGCACCTTGCCAGCCGCTGTAATTTGACCTGAGAAAAAGCGGCCAAAGTGATGTGCAGCCTCTATAACAGCGCGATACCCTGCGATATTGGCCATCGAGCTGAGGACATCCATGGATTGCGACCGTGAGATCCGCGGAACCATATCCATGGCCATGGTGGTAATGCCCTTTGCAGCCAGGCGCTTGAGCATTTCCTCATTTTGCGCCGGACTTATCAGGCTGATTAAGGTGTTTCCCTCTTTGAGAAGCTCTATTTCATCTTCCTGGTCAGTGGTAATCGGGGCGTTGATTTTTAAAACGATATCGCTCTGCCATGCCGCCTCTTTTTCAACGAGTTCTGCACCTGCTTTAAGATAGGCTTCATCGCTGAAATTTGCATTCAGGCCAGCGCCTTTTTCGACAGCTACGGTAAAACCCAGTTTTTTCAGCTGGGTAACAGTCGGGGGAGTGGCGGCAATCCGTTTTTCTCCTGCGACCTGTTCTTTTGGTATTCCAATCTGCATGGTTCCTCCACGTATTGAAGTGTTTGTGGATAATTGAGCTGGCATCTTTCATCCTTAATACCTGCATCGGAAAGGCGGACAGCGGGGTTGCTCATTGCTCCTGCTTCCCGCCTCCCAGGGCCTGACAAGGCTGATGCGGTCAAGTAAAAAGGACAATTACTCAGGCCGCTTTTTCCATTTTCATTATCCTCGCAAATCCTCTGGAACTCAAATATCCAGGGTGCGAGTGCAATCTTCTGCTACTGTAAGACATTTTGGTGTAATCACTACATCCTGGCAGGCATCTTCTCTGATTATATAATTGGAGAAAGAAACCCGCCCCGATTTCAAACTCTCATCTTGACACCTTTTTTTGACCAATCATCACTCGCCTTGCAGGAACGTGGATTAAAACATCCACGTTATATGTTTCAGGTCGTCACCTCAAACTTATACCCAACACCGTAGACAGATCGAATAAGCTCAATGCCGGAATCAACTGCAGCGATCTTCTTACGCAGTTTTTTCACATGACTGTCGATGGTACGGTCACAGACGATACGCTGGTCAGTATAGATATGTTCCATGAGCTGGTCCCGGGAGAAAATACGGCCGGGGGAGTCGGCAAGGATCTTCAGCAGCTGAAATTCTACCGCTGTCAATTCCAGAGGTTTGCCACGCAGAATAACAAGATGCTTTTCTATCTCAAAGCGAACCATCCTGTTCTCTTCATCCTGCGGGCTGCTCTGCGCCCGCCGCAGCACTGCTTTCACCCGCGCCACAACCTCCCGAGGACTGAAGGGTTTGCAGATGTAGTCATCAGCACCATATTCCAGCCCGAGCAACCGGTCTATTTCTTCCACCCGTGCTGTTACCATAATAATTGGCACGCGGGAAAAATCTCGTATTTCCCGACAGATACTGATACCATCCTTGCCGGGCAACATCAGGTCCAGAAGAATCAGCGCGGGCCGGTTTTCTTTCACCCACTCCACAACTCCCGTCCCTTCACTGAGAATCCTGCTCTCATATCCGGCCTGCGCCAGATAATCATGGTGCAGTTCGGCGAGACGCTCTTCATCTTCCACTATTAATATTACTTCAGACATTCTGTCACATCCTCCAGTTACTGTTAGCGGTGAAGTAACATGCTCCACCTCATGGCACCACGGCAGCCGGAGTCCCCTGCGGAACTCCTCAATTAATCGGCAATTCGATCTTCATTTCCAGTCCACCGAGGGGGGAATGACCAGCGGTGATAACCCCCTCGTGCGCCTTGACAATATTGCGGCAGATACTCAACCCGAGGCCACTGCCGTGACGTCCCGCACAGGTCATGCCCTGCTGAGTACGGGAAGCATCCTCACGGAAGAGACGCTCAAAGAGACGCGGCAGGTTTTCATCCTTCACCCCGGGGGCGGAATCCTGAAACAGGATCGTCAGGAATTTTTTGTCCACGGACCCCGATATTCTGAGCTGACCGGGCTTTTGGGTATATCGGCGGCTGTTTTCCAGAAGATTGGAAAACAGCTGATGCAGGCGACCGGGGTCGGCAAGCATCCGGGGCGATTTTCCGTGTACTTTGGGCAGATTGAGTTCCAGTGTCAACCCCATGCTCTCAAAACGACCGGTGAAGCCTTCCACGACTTCAGTAAGAATACCAAAAGGATCACACTCTGCCTTGCGATAGGTCATGGCACCGAGATCCGACATCGACAATTCGTGCAGATCCCGGGTGAGGCGCTCAATGTGCATCACCTCCCCGTGAAGGATCTCAAGTGCCCTGTTGTCGCAGAGACGAATACCGTCCTGGATACTTTCAATCTCGGCGCAAAGTACGGCAAGCGGAGTACGCAGTTCATGGGAGATATCAGCCACCCACTGGTGGCGATCCTCTTCATTGCGCTGCAGGGTGGCAGCAAGGGCGTTAAAATCGCGGGAAAGCTGCCCCAGCTCATCGCAGCTTTTCACCGGAATACGGGTGGTGAATTTCCCATTCATCAGACGGCGCGTGCCGTCAGCCAGCTCACGAATCGGCTGCACAATATACCCGGTGAGCGGCAGGGCAACAAGAATGGCACAAGCAAAGCCGATAAGAGCGATAATCCCAAAAAGTATTTCCTGATGACGAAAAAAAATGACATCCCTCGCCAGCGAAATCTCCGGGATGGGAAGCATGGCAAGGTAGCCGACGGGCTTTCCGTCGACCAGCACCGGCTGCATCTCAGAAAATTCGGTCCAGATCTTTGTAGGTCTGGGAGGGAGCCAGAGACTTTTCTTCCGATCCCCCTCCTCAGCAAAATCCGGAGGCGGAGGTGCGGGAATTTCATCATCTCCGCGCAGCACCTGCCAGTGCAGGCGATTGGCGACATCGGCCCCCGCTCCGCCTACCAGCCACTTGCGATTGGCATCAAAGAGCATGACCCGGGGCCAGACACTGCGCGGCTCGAAGAATACCGGAGCACTTTTGGTGAAAAACTCGTCGCTGAGCAGTTTTTTGTCTGGCAGAACAAATTTTTTTCTGTCATGCCTGTCAAAAGGAAAAACGGTCTGGGTGACGTAGCTGTTGAGATAGAACCAGAGGGAAGGATTGTTTTTAATAAAATTCCAGCTTCCCTGCTCTTTATAAAGCTGACTGACCTCCTGCGAGAGGCGAAAGAGCTGCGTCCCTTCCAACCGCTCAATATGCCGGTGAAAGTTGCGATCGAAACTCCAATGCAGCATAAAGACAAAACCCGTAAAGAGAAGGGCATTGCCGAGAAGTAAAATAAAAAAGATCTTATGCCGAATTTTTAAATTCATACCTTCACCTTGTTAGAGAGAAAATATATTTTAACAAAGAATTCCAAACCAAATACGGATTTTTAAAGAAATTCGCATTTCCCATCCCTTGCAGGTGCCGTTTTTTCTCTGTATATCTGGAAAAAAGAGCTTCCCAAAGAACGTGGAGGCCCCATCAAAAAGGCATGGTTCCCCATGAAAATTCTCTATTATGATCCCTTCGCCGGCATAAGCGGCGACATGAATATGGCAGCCCTCGTCGATCTCGGGGTTGACCACGCTCTTCTGCAGAAGGCCTTTAGCGGACTCAGCCTCGGCAGTGAATTTTCCGTGGAATTCAGCGAAGCAGAGCGTGGCGGCATTCGCGGTACCCGCTGTGAAGTCCATTGTGAAGAAGGCCATGTCCATCGCGGACTTGCCGATATTGAACGGATTCTCGCCGGGGCCGATCTCGCCGAGCCGGTACGCCGTACAGCTCTGGCCATATTCCACCGGGTGGCAAAGGCTGAGGCAAAGGTGCACGGCCGGGAACTCTATGAAGTGCATTTTCACGAGGTAGGCGCAGCCGACTCCATTGCCGACATTGTGGGTGCGGCGGTCTGTTTTCACGCCCTCGGCGTGGAGCAGGTGTGGTCCGCCCCGATTGAACTCGGTGGCGGCACAGTGCGCTGCGCCCATGGCCTGCTGCCAGTACCCGCCCCGGCCACGGTAGAAATTCTGCGCGGGATTCCCACCCGCCTCGGTGCGGTGGAGAAGGAGGCAACCACCCCCACCGGCGCAGCAATCATCGCCGAGCTGACTGACCGCTTTACCGCCCGTCCGGCGATGACCCTCACCGCCAGTGGCCATGGCATTGGCCATCGCGACAACGGCCCCGATGCGGTTCCCAATCTGCTCCGCGTCTATCTCGCCGAAGTTGTTACCGAGCCTGCAAGAGTGAAACTGCTCTGCTGTAATGTGGATGACATGACCGGTGAATCTCTTGGAAATTTCATGGAACTGGCGATGGCGGAAGGCGCTCAAGACTGCAGTTTCACCGCCATTCAAATGAAAAAGAACCGCCCCGCCGTGGAGATTGCACTGCTCTGTGATGAGTTTGAGGAAGATCGCTTTCGGGAGTTGCTGTTCCGCCATACCAGCACCCTCGGGATAAAGAGTTCTTCCATCTGCAAGACAATGCTGGCCCGTCATGAACGAACGCAACAGACTCCCCTCGGCCCTGTACGCTTTAAAGAGGCGTGGCATAACGGCAAAAAACTGCGGGAGAAACCGGAGTTTGAGGAATGCCGCCGCCTGGCGAAACGATACGATCTTCCCCTTGATGAAGTAATAGGAATTGTTCGGGCCGCAGCCCGCGTGGAAACACAGAAATCCCTGGACGGGAATACAGAAGACGGAGAGACGTGATGGGAATTAAAGAGATTCTCGCCCGGGTCGCCGAAGGCAGCCTCGATATTGACGCCGCCGCAGCCTCCCTTGAGGGAACCCTTGATCTTGGACACACAATGCTTGATCTCAGCCGCCCTCAACGAAACGGGTTCCCCGAGATAATCTACGGCGCGGGCAAGACACCACAGCAGCTTGCCGACATTGTCCGGCACCTGCGCAAGCACAGCAATGTCCTCGCCACCAGGGTAAGCCAAGAAGGAGCGAAGGCAGTGTTGAAAGAAGTGCCACAGGCACAGTATTACGAAACCGGGCGAACCCTCGTCTGCCGCGATTTCCCGGTCACTGAAACCGGCGAGGCGGGCATCATCACGGCGGGAACCTCCGACCTGCCCATTGCTGAAGAGGCCCGTATTTCCTGTGAGATGCTGGGCTGCCGCCCCACCCTCATTCAAGATGTGGGTGTGGCGGGAATCCACCGCCTGTTCAAACGCCTTGAGGAAATCCGCCGCATGGATGTACTGATCATCATCGCCGGCATGGAGGGAGCACTGGCCAGCGTCATCGGCGGACTGGTCGCAGCTCCCATTATCGCCGTTCCCACCTCTGCGGGATACGGGGCCAGTTTTGGCGGAGTTTCCGCCCTGCTCGGCATGCTCACCTCCTGCGCCTCCGGGGTATCAGTCGTCAATATCGACAACGGTTTCGGCGCGGCCTGCGCGGCAGGGCGCATCTGCTCAATGCGCCAGAAATAGACGCACACAGATTTTTCTTCGGGGATCCTTTAGAGCCAGCGCACCACCGGTGCCTTCCGCTCCGGCAGCCTTTTATAGATCATTTTGGGATAGCCAAGTCCCAGAGCGGCCCGGGGCAGCATCCCCTCGGGAAGCCCGAGGAATTCCTGCAGCGGAGCGTAATTCTGCGCGGCAGTCATGAAATAGCCAAGCCAGAAAGAGCCAATACCGAGGGTGGGAGCCGCGAGCTCCATCGAGGTAACAGCGATAGTGCAGTCCTCACAGGGTTTAATCGCATCGGATCCGGCGCAGGCCATCGCCAGCAGCGGAGCCTCCCGTAGAATAATATCCTCACCAGCGTCCCATGCCTCCGTCACCATCGCCTGCGCCTGCCCAAATCCACGCAGCCATTCCACCGTCAATTCGGCAATACGATGAATCTTCACCGCATCATCCACCAGCAGCCACTCCACCGGCAGTTTGTTTTTCGCCGTCGGTGCCCGTTTCACCATATCCAGCAGCTCTTCCGCCTTCGCACGGTCAATCGGCTTACTGTGGAAGATCCGCACTGAAC